>NZ_DIEJ01000285.1:0-20852 GCF_002418565.1 Achromobacter sp. UBA5777
CCGCGGCCGGTCTGGGCGCCAGCGGCATCGCGCGCGCCAGCGATGCGCCCGCCAAACCCGCCGCCGCATCCACGGCCAAGCCGCTGCCGCCCTACGCGGCGTGGAAAGACGCCGACAGCGTCATCGTGCACAGCGCCAACACCATCGAGACGCGCCGCAGCGCCTTTGGCGACGGCATCATCACGCCGTCGCGCCAGCTCTACGTCCGCAACAACCTGCCGCCGCCGGACGCGGCCATCCTGAACGACCGGGACGGCTGGAAGGTCGAGATCCAGGGCGTCAAGCAGCCGCGCACGTTGACCGTGGGCGACCTGAAGACGCTGGGCGTGGAATCGATCGCGACGGTGCTGCAGTGCTCGGGCAATGGGCGCGGCTTCTTTCCTCACAAACCTAGCGGCACGCCGTGGGAAGTCGGTGCGGCGGGTTGCGTGATGTGGACGGGCGTGCCGGTCCGCACGCTCGTGGAATACCTGGGCGGGCTCGATGGAGCGCCCGCTTTCATGACCGGCACTGGCGGCGAAGTGCTGCCTGAGGGCCTGGATCCGAAATCGCTGCTGGTGGAACGCTCGGTGCCACGCGAGGCCATGCAGGACGCGATGCTGGCCTGGGAGATGAACGGCGAGCCGTTGTCGCTCGCCCACGGCGGCCCGTTGCGGCTGATCGTGCCGGGCTACACCGGCGTGAACAACGTCAAGTACATCAAGCGGCTGGCGTTCACTGCCGAACAAAGTCCGGCAAAGATCCAGCAGACCGGCTATCGGCTGACACCGATGGATGCCAAGCCCAGTCCCGACCAACCCTCGGTCTGGGCGATGGAACCCAAGTCGTGGATCAACGCGCCGGGCGCAAACGGTCAGGCCGTCAAGGCCGGACGCGTGGTGGTGCGCGGCGTGGCGTTTGGGGGCATGCACGCGGTCAAGCGCGTGGATGTGTCCATCGATGGCGGCAAGACCTGGAAGCAAGCTGCGCTGATCGGGCCGGATCTTGGCAAATATGCATGGCGCCAGTTCGCGCTGCCGGTGGAACTAACGGCGGGCCAGCACATGCTGGTCAGCCGCGTCGAAGACACGCAAGGCAACGTGCAGGTGGAGAACCGGTTCGAGAACGCGCCGGGCTACATCAACAGCAGTTGGCGCGACCACGGTCTGGCCATCAATGTGTCTTGAGGATGGCGGAATCGATGCAAACCCGTGAAGTCAAGCTGTATGCCGCATCCCGCCGCCCCATCGGGTGGCGGGTCCGCACCGCGTTCGCCGCAGGCGCCTGCCTCGTGGCGGGCGCTTCGGCGGGGGGGGGGGGAACGGCCCCAGCCCGGGGGGGGCGCGCCCTCTTTCTCTAAGCCGCCACCCCCCGCCCCCCCCCCCCCCCCCCGATGGAGCTNNCGCCCAATGCCGAGGCGGGCCGCGCCTTGTTCCTGAAGTCGACAACCCCGGCCTGCGCCGTCTGTCACACGCTGGCCGATGCCGGCGCGGCCGGGACCATCGGACCGAACCTCGATGAACTGAAACCCGACGCCAACCGCGTCACGCAGGCCGTGCGCAACGGGATCGGCGTGATGCCGGCTTTCGAGGCGTTAAGTGACGCGGAGGTGCAGGCATTGGCGCAGTATGTGTCGGGCGCCACCGGGGCGCAGTAGGCGGCCCGCAAACCATCACAGGAAGACCGCCGGGCAGCCTAGCGCTGCCCGGTGTCACTGCACGCATCTGGACGCCGAAGGCGGCCATGTTAGGCTTTTCGCCGGCCGATCTTCCGGCCTCAATCACTCCGCCGACGAATCCTCCATGACGCTCCGACCGCTTGCATTGCTATTTGCCGCGCTCGCCCTGTCGCCTGGTCTCCACGCTCAGACCGCGTCTCACGCAGCTGCCTGGACGCCCGCCGGCCCCACGGCATGCCGCTTTTCGGGCTGGACGACCAATGACAAGCCCGCGATCCCGGTGCGCGCGTCGCCCTCCGCCAGCGCCAAGCAGGTCGGCGCACTGCCCACCACGCGCGGCGACAGTCCCGATCCCGAGGTCGACCTCTACAGCGTGACCTTCGACGTGACGGAGGCGCGTGACGGCTGGCTGAAGATCAAGAACGCCAGCGACGCCATGAGCGGCAGCGACCGCAGCCCGCCGCGGCCCGTCTATCAGGGCGAAGGCTGGATCGCCGCCGGGGATGCGCAAGTCGGCATCCAGTCGGCGCGGGGATATGCCCGCCCGGACGCCGGTAGCGAACGGTTGCTGGACCTGGGCAGCGACTGGTTGACCGAGCGCGCCGCCTTGCGCGGCATCGTCGCGTGCGACGGCGAATGGCTGCTTGTGGATTACGAGATGCGCCACAGCGCAACATTTGAACTGCTGGCCGAGAAGGACCGCACGCGCGGACGCGCCTGGTTTCGCGGCGTGTGCGCGTCGTCCGAGACGACTTGCGACATGCGGTCGGTCGATCAATAACGCGCGCTACCGCTGTTCCAGCGGCCACACTTCCACGACGCCGTGCGCCACGGCACACGGCGTGCGGGACACCTTCTCAATCGCGTCGGCCAAATCAATCGCTTCGATAACGGCGAAGCCCGCGAGCGGCAATGGCGTGGTCATGTACGGTCCCTGCACCGTCTCGACGCCTGCCGCGTTCGGATTCCGAACCTGCACCGGCGTCCCCGCGACGCCCATCAGCACGCCGGCGTTCTGCAAGTCGGCATCGTGCGCATGAGCAGAATCGCGTATGGCTTTGTCCGTGCGGTCATAGCCCTGCTGATCGCCATAACCGATCGTGATGAACATGGGCATGGTCCTCTCCTTAGGCGTGAGCGGCGCGCTGCGCCTGTACCGAAGGTTTTAACACCCGGCCGGATTCAGTCTTGACACACTACCGACCGACTAGTAGATTGGCCCATCACCTAGCCCAGCCTGACACCGATGCTCCCCTCCCCAATCTCGCCAACAGGCGCACTCGGAACCGGCGATGCCGGGGATGCGTACCGCACCGAACAGGTGGGTGCCCAACTACGGGCGGATCGCGTTGCGCGCACGTCGCCGACGCAGTTCCAACGCCTTTACGCCACGCGAGCATTACCCCTGGCGGCCGGTGCCGCGCAACGCCTCCAGATTCCCGCAGATCACAACCTGACGCCGTCCGCGGACCTGCTGCACGACGACTACACGGCGCACTGCCTGAAGCTTGCCGTCCAGGCGTTTCACGCACAGCTGGCAAGGCTGGACGCGCGCACGGCAGCCGCGGATCAAGCGGTGAAAGACGAACAGACCCGGATTGAAGCGCGGGCCGATGCGGAGCACGATCTGGGCACGATCGACGCGCTGCTGCTGCTCCAGTCGTATCGGAATGCCGCCGGGATTCCAGCCGTGCTCGCGCCGGCGCTGCCGGCCGTGACGGTCGCGCCGCCGCTGACAGTCGCGCCGGTTGCCGCTGCCGCCAACGCACGGAGCGCAGCGGAACACAGCGACGGCGCCGGCTACCCTCCCCGCAGACCGCGCAAGCCCATCCCGGACGACCTCTCCTGAGAGCCGCCATGCTCAAACTCCCCCACACCGCCTTGATCGAAGGCAACGCCATCCGCTGGGGCAAGCTCGGCAACGGTCCCGCGCTGGTCGCCATTCATGGCACGCCGTTTTCTTCGCAGGTGTGGCGCAGGATCATCCCGCTGATCGCTGACCGCAGAACCGTCTATTACTTTGATTTGGCGGGCTACGGCGCGTCCGAGATGCGGGACGGACAGGACGTGTCGCTGGGTGTGCAGAACCGGATACTGGCGGCGCTGTTCAACGAATGGAATCTGGACCGCCCCGATGTCCTGGCGCACGACTTCGGCGGCGCCACCGCGCTGCGTGCGTACTACCTGAACGGGCTGCGCTACGCATCGCTGACGATCTTCGATGCGGTGGCCTTGGCGCCGTGGGGTTCGCCCTTCGTGCAGCATGTCCGCCAGCATGAGGCCGCGTTTTCCGGCATGCCGGATTACATGCATCGCGCGCTGTTGAAGGCCTACCTGCAGACCGCCGCGCACAATCCGCTATCGGATGAGGCGCTGGATGTGTACAGCCATCCATGGCTGGGGCCCCTCGGTCAGCCGGCGTTCTACCGCCAGATCGCGCAGATGGATCAGAAGTACACGGACGAGGTGCAGCGCTTGTACGGTCGCATGAATTGCCCGGTGCAAGTGCTGTGGGGCGAAGAGGACGCGTGGATCCCGCACGAGCGCGGTGAGACGCTGGCGGCACTGATATCGGATCGTCCGCTGCTATCCGTGCCGAATGCCGGTCACCTTGTGCAGGAGGACCGGCCCGAAGCCATCGTGGCCGCCGTGTTGAAGCAGATTGGCGAACGCTGAGCGCCGCGCATCGCGTCCTTTTATCCCCTCACCCGCGCCGGATTCCCCACCACTTTTGCCCCTGCCGGCACGTCGCGCGTTACCACGCTACCCGCGCCGATAATGGCGTCATCCCCCACCGTCACCCCCGGCAGGATGATCGCGCCACCGCCGATCCACACCTGCTTGCCGATGTGCACGGGACGGCCGAATTCCAGCATCGCGCGGCGTTGCTCGGGATCATGCGGATGGTCTGCCGTGTAGATCTGCACGGCCGGGCCGATCTGCGTGCCATCGCCGATCGTGACTTGCACGACGTCAAGGATCACGCAGTTGAAATTCATGAAGACGTTCGTGCCCAGCGAGATGTTGTAGCCGTAGTCGCAATGAAACGGCGGGCGGATCAGCGCGCCCTCGCCCACGCTGGCAAGGCGCTCGCGCAGGAGCGCGTGCCATTGTTCTGGCGGCTCGCCCAGCAAGGCGTTGTACCGCTTCATCCAGGCGCTGGCGGCAAGCTGGTCCGCCTGGATCTCGTCGTCGGCGGCCGTGTAGAGGTCTCCTGCCAACATCCTCTGCTTCTGCGTACGTGTCATGCTGATCTCCTGTCCGGATCAGCCAGCATACCGAAGATTGCCGGACTAGGCCGCTTGCGGCACGACGCCCACATAACGTCCGCGCGGCCGGATGACTTGCGCGACGCTGAGCTGCTCAAGGCAATGCGCCAGCAGGCCGATGCTGCGCGCCGTGGCAAACAGCCCGAAGGCCGCATCGTCCGGCAGCTTGCAGTGCGCCGACAGCGCGGCCAGCGCCACGTCGATGTTGGGATGCAGGCCGGTCAGTTGCGTGGCCTTGTCGATGAAGCGCGTGATGACCTCGGCCGGCTCAAACTGCGCCAGCAGCGCCGCTGCGCGCGGATCGCCATCCGGATACAGATGATGGCCGAAGCCCGCCAGCGGCAGGCCCGTGGACAGGTAGTGCGCGATCACCTGATCTTCGCCTTGACGCGCCACATCGTCGAACAACGCACGGACGCGGCCGGAAGCGTCGCCGTGCAACGGCCCGGACAACGTGGTCAGACCCGACAGCAGGCACGCCGGCAGCGACGCGCCGGTCGAGGCCGCAATACGCGCGGCAAATGCAGAGCTGGTCAGTTCGTGGTCGACCAGCAGGACCATGGCGGTACGCAGCAACTCGGCGGCGTGTGGCGACAGCTTCCAGGCTTGCGCAAACCGAAGATGCAGCGGCCGTTTGCCGGGCTGCGCGCCAAACGCGTTGGCGAGTTGGCCGACCAGGTTCTGGCATTCGGTGTGGAGGACGCGCGTCATGCGGCCATGGGTGGAGTGGCCGGTGGCAGCCAGCGCGGCCAATGACGTGAACGCCGCGACGCGGCCCGGCGATGCCACGCGCGCGGTGCAAGAGAAGTCCGCCTGCTGGTCCGAATTCCATAGCAATTGCGCGGCCGCTTCCAGGCTGGCTGAACCGGCCAGCGTGACGGCGTCCTGTCCGCGGTAGTACAGGCGTTGGCGATGAAAGGTGGAGATGGCGGTGGGGATGCTGGGCTCGGCGCCGAACAGCGTGTTGGTGGCCAGGGTTTCGTGCTTACGACCCGCCTGCTTGCGCTTGGCCAGCCCCGCGACGTCTTCGGCGCGGTAAAGGCTGCGGCGCGTGTCGGCGGGGTCGGGCATGACCTCCAGCTTGCCGCGGCTGACGTAGGCGTAGATGGTCTGCGGCCGCACGCCTAGCTGGCTGCACGCTTCGGCCATTGAAATCCAGGTACCCATGATCTTCTGTAGCAAAGTTTATATGTTGATTTTATAGATCAATATTGCTTTACAAATCAATCATTAAATACCATGGAATCCATGTTCAACGCGGACCCGCAGCCGGTCCCCCCACCAGAGCCGAACCGACATGAAGCCTCAGGTCCTGCAACTCAATCCCATCCTGATCCCGGCGGTCAATGACGAGCTTGCCTCGCTGTACCAGGTGCACAAGTTCTTCGAGATCTCCGATCAGGCGACCTGGCTGCGCGAGCACGGCGCTCACATCGAAGCCGTCATCACCGGCGGCCACACCGGCATCTCGCGCGAGATGCTGGAACAGCTTCCGGGCGTGAAGGTGGTGGCGGTCAATGGCGTGGGCACCGATGCGGTGGACCTGGCGTATTGCCGGGCCCCCGCCCTGCCGGTCACCGCCACGCTGGGTGCATTGACCGAAGACGTGGCTGACCTGGCGATCGGCCTGCTGATCGCAGCCTGCCGCAACCTCTGCGCGGGCGACCGCTTTGTGCGGGAAGGCCTGTGGGAGCAGTTCCCCTCGCCCAGCGCCATTCCGCTGGCGCGCCGCTTCAGCGGCATGCGCGTGGGCATCGTGGGCATGGGCCGCGTGGGCCGCGCCGTCGCCACGCGGGCGGCGGCCTTTGGCTGCCAGATCCGCTACACCGACCTGCGCGCCATGGACGACGTGCCGCATGAATTCGTGGCGGACCTGATCGCCCTGGCCCGCGCCTCCGACGCGCTGGTGCTCTGCGCCGCCGCCGACAAGGCCGAGGGCATCGTCAATGCCGCCGTGCTGGACGCGCTGGGCCCGCAGGGATTCCTGGTCAACGTGGCGCGCGGCCGGCTGGTCAACGAGGCCGACCTGACTGTGGCGCTGGTCGCCGGCCGCATCGCGGGCGCGGGACTGGACGTCTTTGTGGATGAGCCCCGCGTGCCGCAGGCGCTGCGCCAGTCTGACCGGACCACGCTGCAGGCGCACCGCGCCAGCGCCACGTGGGAGACGCGGGCGGCAATGGGCCAGATGGTGCTGGACAGCATCGCGCAGGCGCTGGCCGGCGAGCGTCCGGCGTTGAGCCTGACGACCTGACCCGCAAGGCACATCTTCGACGACTGCCATGACTGACCTCGTCTTTCCCGCCCCTGCACCAACCACGTTGCCGATCGTCGGCAGCGCGGCCCGTTTTCCCGTTGCGCGCGTGTTCTGCATCGGCCGCAACTATCGCTGGCTGCCCGACGAAACGCGTCCGGCCGAGATGCCGGCGTGGTTCATGAAGCCCGCCAGCGCCGTGTTCCCGGCCGCCGGCGCGCTGCCCTATCCCGCGGACACGGCGGACTACTGCCATGAGATCGAGCTGGTCGTGGCGATTGGCCGCGGCGGCAAGGACATCGCTGCAGATGACGTCGAAGCCCGCCATATCTGGGGTTACGCCGCGGGGCTGGACATGACGCGACGCGATCTGCAGCAGCAGGCCAAGCGCGCGGGCGGTCCGTGGGAGCCCGCCAAAGCCTTCGATCATTCCGCGCCGTGCACCGCCATCGTGCCTGCTGACGCCTGCGGCCATCCCCGCGAAGGCGCGTTGTGGCTGTCCGTGAACGGACAAGATCGCCAACGCGCCGACGTATCCGGCCTGCTGTGGTCCGTACCCGAGCTGGTGGCGATGCTGTCGCGATCCGTGACCCTGGCGCCCGGCGATCTCGTCTTTACCGGCACGCCCGCCGGCGTCGGTCCCTTAGGCCCTGGCGATGTCGTCAGCGCGGGCGTGGCCGGCATCGGGGACCTCACCATGACCGTTGCCGCGCCCCGCGCCGCCTGACGCCGCGCGCCGATTCTTTCAACATCAATAACCATCCAATCCGCCCAAGGAGCCATCCCTTGAACGACAGCACCACCCAGAAAATTGCCCTGGTCACCGGCGCAGGCAGCGGCGTCGGCCGCGTCACCGCCATCGCCTTGCTGAACGACGGCTGGACCGTCGTGCTGGCCGGCCGCCGCGCCGACCCCTTGCAGTCGCTGCAAGCCGAGGCCGCCGCGCGCGGTCAGACCGCGCTGGCCGTGCCCACCGACGTCACCCGCCCGGAAAGCGTCCAAGCGCTGTTCAACACCATCGAAAGCCGCTTCGGCCGGCTGGACCTGCTGTTCAACAACGCGGGCGTCAACGCGCCCGCCGTGCCGATGGACGAACTGCCGCTGGAAAAGTGGTTCAACGCCATCAACACCAATGTGACGGGCGTCTATCTGTGCGCGCGCGCCGCCTTCGGGCTGATGCGCCGCCAGACGCCGCAGGGCGGCCGCATCATCAATAACGGTTCCATCTCCGCACACACGCCGCGCCCCTTTACCGCGCCCTACACCGCCAGCAAGCACGCGGTGACCGGCCTGACCAAGTCGCTGGCGCTGGACGGCCGCGCCTACAACATCGTGGCGGGACAGATCGACATCGGCAACGCGATGACGGAGCTGTCCGAGCGCATGACGCGCGGCGTGCTGCAGGCCAATGGCACGGTCGCGCCGGAGCCCATGATGGATGCCGTCCACGTCGCAAAGGCGGTGCGCCACATGGCGTCGCTGCCCCTGGACGCCAACGTCCTGACCATGACCGTCATGGCCAGCGCCATGCCCTTCGCTGGGCGCGGCTAAGGCCTTATCCGCGCCCCGGGGTGCAGCACACCCGGGGCGCCTCACAGAGTTGACTGAAGTTGACCACCCCGAGGAGACAAGCATGACCTTCACCACGCTGGCCAAGACCCTGGCCTTTTCGGCAGTCCTTGCCGCCGTGCCCGGCCTGGCCGCGGCGCAGAACTACCCTACCCGTCCCATCAGCATCATCGTGCCGGCCCCGCCGGGCGGCGGCATCGACATGATTGCGCGCGTCGTCGGCGAAAAGCTTTCGCAGTCGCTCGGCCAGCCCGTCATCGTCGACAACCGGCCGGGCGCCTCCAACAACCTGGGCACCGCGCTGCTCGCCAACGCCAAGCCCGACGGCTACACCATCGGCATCGTGGGCGGCAGCCACAACATCAACAAATACCTGTTCAAGAATCTGGGCTGGGACCCGCAGAAGAGTTTCGAGCCCATCATCTACACGCATGAAATTCCGCTGGTGTTCTCGGTCTATCCGAAGATCCCGCCCAAGACGCTGCCGGAATTGGTGGACTGGATGAAGGCGCATCCCGACGACGCCAAAGTCGCCACGTCGGGCCGAGGCAGCGCGCAGGAAATGGCGGCCGAGATGTTCCGCATGGTCAGCGGCGCGCCCATGCTGCTGATCCCGTATAAGGGTTCGTCCGCCGCGCACCCTGACCTGCTGGCCGGCCGCACGGTGCTGTACATCGATACGCTGAGCGCGATGCAGGAACAGGTCAAGGCAGGCAACGTGCGCGCCGTTGCCGTGTCGACCGCCAATCGCACCAAGGCTCTGCCGGACGTGCCGACCGCGCAGGAGCAAGGCCTGAAGGGCTACGACGCCAACACCAACGGCGGCTTCCTGGCGCCGGCGGGCACGCCGAAGGAGATCATCGCCAAGCTCAACACCGAGATCAACGCGGTCCTCAAGCAACCCGCCGTGCGCGCCAAGCTGGAAGCCGCGGGCATCGAGGTCCAGGGCGGCACGCCTCAGGAGTACGCGGCGGTGATCCAGTCGGACCTGGACAAGTGGGGCAAGGTGGTGAAGGAGGCGAAGATCGAGGCGGAGTGATGTTCGCCACGCAGGCAAAGGGACGCGGCTAGGCCATTGCCCTTTGCGCGCGCAGGGACGCGGTCCGATGGAGCCCGGATCGCGTCCTTTCTTTTTGTTTTTTAGGCTGGCGCAGAAAGCCCTCGCACGAACTACGCCGTCCGCCGCAATCCCATCAGCGACCGCGACAGCCGGCTAGCCGCGGCGAGCACCGGCTCCTTGAGATCAAGCAGCACGCTTTCAGTCAGGCGCGAGATCGGCCCCGAGATGCAGATGGCGCCCTGCAGCGTCCAGTTGATGCCGTAGACCGGCGCGGAAATGCTGGAGACCTCGGCATCGCGCT
Organism: Achromobacter sp. UBA5777; assembly: GCF_002418565.1. Classification (NCBI taxonomy): domain Bacteria; kingdom Pseudomonadati; phylum Pseudomonadota; class Betaproteobacteria; order Burkholderiales; family Alcaligenaceae; genus Achromobacter; species Achromobacter sp. UBA5777. The sequence continues at coordinate 10,108 of NZ_DIEJ01000285.1, forward strand.
CGCCGAGGGAAATCATGTAGCCCGCACGGCGCACGGATTCATAGGGTTCGCCCGGTTCGCCTGCGAACGCCAGCAGCACACGCCCCGGACTGCCCAGTTCAAGCGGCAGCGCCGCCCCCACCCGCACGTGATGCCGGATGGACTTGGGGCCTTCGACCCGCGCCATGCAGATGCGCTGCTTGCCTTCGCGCACGTAGAACGTGGCGCTTTCACCCGTGGCCGCCGACAGCTCCCGCAGCACCGGCTGCACGATCTCCGCAATGTTGAACGTGGCCTGGTAGCAGGCGCCCAGCCAGCCGGCCGCGCGCGCCAGGCGCCATGTGCCGTCTTCCCGTTGCGCCAGGTAGTCGTCCATGGCCAGCGTGCGCGCCAGACGCAGCACGGTTGAGCGATGGCAGCCGGTGCGCCGGCTGAGTTCCGCCAGCGACAGATGCGTGTCGTCCACGCCGAACGCGGCAAGGATGCTCATGGCGCGGCGCACCGCGACCACGCCGTCTTCGGCCGGGGCGTCGTCCGGGTCAGGGTTCAATCTATCGTTCATTCTGCGCAACATGTTCCGCTATACGAACCTGCATTGTATTGCGCGGAACACGGATTCACAATGCCTCCACCAAAACAAATATTCGGAGACAACGATGAAGCAGATCGCGCGCGTCCTGTCGGGCCTGGCCCTGGTATGCATGACAAGCCTGAGCGCCGCTCAGGACTATCCCAACAAGCCCATCCGCCTGATCGTCCCCTTCCCACCCGGCGGTGGCACCGATGTGCTGGCGCGTGAGGCGGCGATCAAGGTCGGCGCCAACACCGGCTGGAACATCGTCACGGAGAACCGGCCGGGATCGGGCGGCAACATCGGGGTGGACACCGTTGCCAAGGCGGCGCCGGACGGCTACACGCTGGTGTTGGGCCAGACCAGCAACCTGGCGATCAACCCGACGCTCTACGCCAAGCTGCCCTACGACCCCGAAAAGGATCTCTCCGCCATCGGTCTTGTCGCGGACGCGCCGCTGGTGATCGTCGTGCCGGCGACCTCGCCGCTCAAGTCCTTCGAGGACATGATTGCCGCCGCCAAAGCCAAGCCGGGCGCGTTGAATTTTGCAAGCTCGGGCAACGGGACCGTCGCGCACCTGGCGGCCGTGCAGTTGCAGAACGCCGCCGGCATCAAGCTCACCCACATTCCCTATAAAGGCGCGGCGCAGGCTTCCAATGACCTGATCGGCGGGCAGATCGACATGTACCTGTCGTCGGTGCCCACGCTGATCGGCCACGTGCGCAACGGCAAGATGCGGGCGCTGGCGGTGACTTCGTCGCAGCGCGTGCCTGACATGCCCGACGTGCCCACCGTCGCCGAGCGCGGATTTCCGGGCTTCGAGGCGGTGACCTGGTTCGGGCTGGCCGCGCCCGCCGGCACGCCGGCCGACATCGTGCAGCGCCTGAACGCCGAATTCAACAAGGCGTTGCAGGCCAAGGATCTGAGCATGAAGTACCAGGAGCAAGGCGCGCGGGTGCTGACCAGTTCGCCCGAGGAGTTCACCAAGCTGATCCACGACGACCGCATCCGCTGGGGCAAGATCGTCAAGGACTCGGGCGCGAAGGTCGAGTGATCTGCCATGCAAGCCCGCTATCCGTATTCCAGCGGCGCGTCGCGCCCCGCCATTGCCGTGCCGGCCGGCGCGTGCGACTGCCACATCCACGCCTATGACGCGCGCTACCCCGCCGCGCCCGGCGCAAAGCTGTCGCCGCCGGACGCCACGATGGCGCAGTACGGCGAGATCCAGGCCCGGTTGGGAACGCGGCGGGCTGTGCTGGTCACGCCTTCCACCTACGGCGCGGACAACCGTCCCATGCTGGATGCGCTGGCGCGGTTGGGCGGGCAGGCGCGCGGGGTGGCGGTGATTGATGGCAGCGAGACCGATGCGCAGCTTCAAACCATGCACGACGCAGGAGTTCGCGGCATCCGTCTCAATCTGTCCTTGGGCGTGACCAGTTCTACGAATCAGATCGTGCCGCTGGCGCAACGCGTTGCACCGTTGGGCTGGCACCTGCAACTGTTGATGGCGCCCGATCGTCTGGCCGACCTGGCGCCGGTGCTGCAGGACCTGCCCGCGCCCATCGTGTTCGACCACATGGCGCGGCTTGCGCCGCACGATACCGGCGTGCATCCGGCCCACGCCCTGGTGCTGCGGCTGCTCGAGCGCGGCCGCGCCTGGATCAAGCTGTCCGGCGGCTACATCGTCAGCCCGCGGCATTCCATTGAAGACGCGGCGTTGGATGCGCTGGCCCGCAGTTATCTGGACGCCAATCCCGAGCGGGTCGTATGGGGCAGCGACTGGCCGCACGCCTCCGCGTCGGCCGGCATGCAACCCATGCCCGACGACGCGCGCCAGCTCGAACGCCTGGCCGAGTGGACCGGCCGCGAACAACTGAGCCAGGTCCTCGTCCACAACCCGGCGGCCCTGTACGGCTTTCCGGCATGAACAAAAAGCATCATCGGAGACAAACCATGCAAGCCCCCCACCCCTTTCCCCGCCGCAGCTTCCTGGCTGCCACTGCGGCGCTGATGGCGAGCGCCGCCTTCGGCGTGCGCGCCGCGCAGGAATGGCCCGGCGGCAAGACCATCACCTGGGTGGTGCCCTACCCGGCCGGCGGCAGCACCGACGTGCTGGGCCGCGCCATCGCGCAGCAGCTCGATGCCTTGCTCTCGACGCGCGTCATCGTCGACAACCGCCCGGGCGCCACCGGCACTATCGGGGCGGCCCGCGTGGCGCGCGCCGAAGCCGACGGCCTGACCTTGCTGGGCACGTCAATCGGCCCGCAGGCGATCGCGCCGCACGTCATGGGCAAGCTCACCTATGACCCCGTCGCCGACTTCGCGCCGGTCATCATGATCGGCACCATTCCCCATCTGCTGGTCGTGGGCAAGGCGCAGCCTTTCAAGACCGTGGCCGAGCTGATCGACGCGGCAAAGAAGGCGCCGGAAAGCCTGGCCTATGCCTCGGGCGGCACCGGGACCATCCTGCACATGCAGGGCGAACTGCTGCAGCAAAAGACTGGCGCCCGCTTTCTGCACGTGCCTTACAAGGGCGACACGCCCGCCTTGCAGGACACGCTGGCGGGCCAGGTCCAGTTCGCGTTCATTCCAGCCGCCGCCGCGCTGCCCCACGTGCAGACCGGTGCCCTGCGCGCGCTGGCCGTCACGTCCGCGCAGCGCCTGCCCGCGCTTGCCGACGTGCCCACCATGGCGCAAGCCGGCTTCGACGATTTCGTGGTCGAGCAATGGCAGGCGGTCTTCGCGCCAGCCGCGACCCCGGCGCCGGTGATCGCCCGGCTCAACACCGACATCGGACGCGCGCTGAAAAGCCCCGCCCTGCTCGCGCTGGCCGAACAGCTTGGCATCACGCTGGCCGGCGGCACGCCGCAGGCCCTGGACCAGACACGCAAAGCGGACTTCGACAAATGGGGGAAGGTCATCCGCGACGCCGGCATCAAGCCCGCCTGACCGCCCCCGCATCCCTCTTCTACCTTTGACAGGAACACGCATGAGCACTCCGGACATCATCAAGGACTTCCCCCGCGTCAGCGCCGACATTGTTCGCCGCGCCGCGGAACTGCAACCCGCCATCCTGGCCGACGTCGCCGGACGGCGCGGCGCCCTGAACGGACGCATCCGCCCGCTGCATCCCGGCATGAAAGTCGCCGGCACCGCATTGACGGTCGAGGTGCGCCCCGGCGACAACCTCATGATCCACGCCGCGATTTCGCTGGCCAAGCCCGGTGACGTGCTGGTCATCGACGGCAAGGGCGACCTCAGTTCGGCACTGATGGGCACCATCATGATGAACGCATGCCGCAAGCTGGGCATCGCCGGCGTGGTGATGGACGGCGCCGCGCGCGACACCGTCGAGATCATCGACATGGACTACCCGGTGTTTGCCGCCGGCACCAACCCCAACGGCCCGACCAAGAACGTGCCCGGCCGCATCGGGCATCCGATATCCGTGGGCGGCGTGACGGTCAATCCGGGCGACTTCATCATCGGCGACGCCGACGGCGTGGTGGTGGTCGAGCGCGAAAAGATCGAAGGCCTGCTGCCTGCCGCCGAAAAGAAGGTGCGCGACGAAGCCGCGCGCATCGCCGCGATCCAGGCGGGCGACACGGAAGCGAAGTGGCTGACCGCCGCGCTGCGCGCCGCCGGCGTCCTGAAGGAAGGAGAGACGCTGTGAACACCGCTGCCACGGGCAAGCCCGCGCTGGTCGTGACCGCGGCGGATCTGGCGCCGGAGGCGCTGGCGCTGCTGCAGGGCTTCTCACTGATCTTCGCCGGCAAGACGCCCACTGAAGACGACATCGTGGCGTTGTGCCGCGAACACAACCCGGTCGCCATCATCGTGCGCTACAGCAAGGTGGGCGCCGCGGCGATGGACGCCGCCCCCGCGCTGCGCGTCATCTCCAAACACGGCAGCGGCACCGACACCATCGACAAGACCGCCGCCGCCGAACGCGGCATCCAGGTCGTGGCCGCGGTGGGCGTAAACGCCGCCGCCGTCGCCGAGCAGGCGCTGGCCCTGCTGCTGGCCTGCGCCAAGTCGGTGGTTGGCCTGGACGAACGCATGCGCGCCGGCCACTGGGACAAGTCCACGCACAAGAGCCTGGAGCTGGGCGGCAAGACCATCGGTCTGATCGGCCTGGGCGCCATCGGCCGGCGCATGGCGGCCATGGCGCACGGGATGGACATGCAGGTGATCGGTTTCGACCCGTACGCCAAGGACCTGCCGGACTACATCCGTCCCGTGGAACTCGATGCAATCTGGCGCGAGGCCGACGTGGTGTCGCTGCACTGCCCGCTGACCGACGACAACCGCGGCATGGTCAACGCGCAGACGTTGGCGCAGTGCAAGCCCGGCATGATCGTGGTGAACACGGCGCGCGGCGGCCTGGTGGACGAGGAAGCGCTGCTGGCCGCCGTGCGGTCGGGTCATGTGCGGGCCGCAGGCCTGGACAGCTTTGCGGTCGAACCCATGTCGGCAGGGCACCCGTTCCAAACGGAGCCGCGCATCATTCTGAGCCCGCACATTGGCGGCGTGACCAGCGCCGCCTACGTCAACATGGGCGTGGCCGCCGCACGCAACGTTCTGGACGTGCTGGCCCGCGCCGGGTCCGCCGCCTGAGGAGCCACGCCATGCCGCAGAGATGGAATCGCGCGCCCGAAGGCAGCAACTGGGGCGAATTCGGTCCGGACGACCAACGCGGCCGGATGAACCTGGTGGATCGCGCCAAGGTGCTGCAAGGCATTGCCGAGGTCCGAGAAGGGCTCACGTTCTGCCTGTCGCTGCCGCTGGACGTGCCGGGCGGCATGGCGCTCAACCCGCGCCGCCTGCCGCCGCAGCGGTATTCGACGCTGCGTGACGGCAAGAGCGCCGGGGCGCAAGGCTTCTGCTGGTCGTATGCATCCGAGGATCCCTTGCTGACGGACGTGGTCTGCGACGACGTGCTGCTGATGAATACGCAGTATTCGACGCAGTGGGACAGCCTCGCTCACATGGGCAGCCGCTTCGATGCGAATGGCGACGGCGAGGCCGAGGCGGTCTTCTACAACGGGTTCCGGGCCGGCGTGGAGATCGTGGCCGCGCCGGAAGACGCCACGGCCCTAGCGGATTGGGCGCGCTTTCCCGGCCCGGCGGCCGGTGCGCTCGGCATCGAGCAACTCGCCGAGCACGGCGTTCAAGGCCGCGCGGTGCTCATCGACCTGGAAGCCCATGTCGGCCGCACGCGCACCGCCGTCGGCTATGACGCCCTGATGCGAATCCTGGACGCCGATGGCGTGACGGTCGAGGCGGGCGACATGGTGTGCCTGCATACCGGCTTTGGCGACACGCTGATGGCGATGAACCGGCAGCCGGACGTGGCCCGGCTGCATGCCACCGGCAGCGGGCTGGACGGCCACGATGCGCGGCTGCTGCAATGGATCGTCGACTCACGGCTGGCGTGCCTCATCGCCGACAACCCGGCGGTCGAACTCGTGCAGCCGGTCAGTCTGAGCGGCGCCGTCACGCCGCTGCGCCGTCCGCGTCTGCCATTGCATGAGCACTGCCTGTTCAAGAACGGCATCCACCTGGGTGAACTGTGGTGGCTGACGCCGCTGGCGCGTTGGCTGCGCACGAACGGGCGCCACCGCTTTCTGCTGACGGCGCCTCCGCTGCGGCTGCCCGGCGCCGCCGGCTCGCCGGTCACCCCTATCGCAACCGTCTGATTTTTTCCCAACTGACGCAGCGGCCGGCACAGGTCGCGCGTCATTCCGACGAGGAGACACTTCGTGAATTCAATTCGCTTCCTGCCCGTGTTGCTGACGCTATTCGCCGGCGCAGCGGCGGCCCAATATCCTGAACGCGCAATCAAGCTAGTGGTGCCCTATTCCGCTGGCGGCGCGGCCGATGCGCAGGCCCGCCTGGTGGCGCAAAAGCTCGGCGACCGGCTGGGTCAGACCGTGGTGGTCGAGAACAAGCCGGGCGCCAGCGGCACCATCGGCGCGGCCAGCGTGGCGCACGCCGCCGCTGACGGCTACACCCTGCTCTACGACGCGACCGCGTTCGCCATCAATCCGTCGCTCTACAAGAAGCTCAGCTATGACAGCAGGCGCGACTTCGCGCCGATTTCGCTGGTGAGCCTGACGCCGAATCTGCTCGTCGTGCCAGCCAAGGCGCCGTATCACGGCATCGGCGACCTGACAGCTGCCGCGCGCCAAGGCCACCTGACGTTCGGCACGCCGGGCCAGGGCACCGCGCAACACATCGCCGCAGCCTGGTATGCGCAGGGCAACAAGCTCGAACTCACGCACGTGCCCTACAAAGGCGGCGCGCCCGCGCTGACCGACCTGATGGGCGGTCAGATCGACATGATGTTCAGCAACATGGCGGCGTCCTATCCGTTGGTCAAGAGCGGCAAGCTGCGCGCATTGGCCGTGACCGCGCCCCAGCGTATCGACGCGCTGCCGGACCTGCCCACCATCGCCGAAAGCGGCGTGCCGGGCTATGCGATCTACGAATGGAACGGCGTGTTGGCGCCCGCCGGCGTGCCGCCCGAGGTGACCGGGCGCATCGAGCAGGAATTGCGAGTCACGCTGCAAGATCCGGCGCTGCGCCACAGCCTGCAGGAACTCGGCGCGCAGCCGGTGGGATCGTCGTCCGCCGAGTTCCAGACCTTTCTCGACGACCAGATGCAGCGCTCGGCGCAGATCCTTGCCGAAGCCGGCATCCGCAAAGAATGACGCGACGTGCCATCGCGCGACCCACACGCATACGGAGACCTTCCATGACATCCAAGCTGTCCGCCCTGGCCGCCGCGCTGCTTATCGTCGCCGGCACCGCCAACGCCGCTTATCCCGACCGTCCCGTGCGCGTGGTCGTCGGTTTTTCGCCCGGCGGCCCGACCGACGTGGTCGCACGCGCCTTCACCTCGTACGCCTCGCAGGCATTGGGGCAAACCTTCGTCGTGGAGAACCGTCCAGGCGCCAACACCATCCTGGCCGCGGAAGCCGTCGCCAAGGCCGCGCCCGACGGCTACACGCTGCTGATCGGCGCCACCAACCACACCATGATTCCCGCGTTATACGCCGACCGGGTCAAATTCGACGCGTTGAAATCCTTTACGCCAATATGCGCCGTGGCTGTCAGCCCCACGGTGCTGGTCACGGGGCCCGCGCTCAAGGTCAATACGATGGACGCCTTTCTGGGACGCGCGCGGGCCGAGCCGGGTCGCCTGACCTATGCCACGCCCGGCACCGGCAGTTCGGGCCACTTCGCGACCGAGCAGTTCCTGCGACAGACGGGCATCACCATGAACCACATTCCGTATAAAGGCGCGGCGCAGGCGATCTCGGACCTGATTGGCGGCCAAGTCGACAGCTCGCTGGCGACGCTGGGTTCCGTGCTGCCGCAGGTACAGGCCGGCAAGCTGACCGCGCTGGCGGTCGCGGCGCCCAAGCGCCTGGCGCAATTGCCGCAGGTGCCGACCTTCGACGAAGCGGGCGTGCCTGGGTACACGGCCGACGCCTGGTATGGCGTCCTGGCGCCCGCCGGCCTGCCGCAGGAGGTGCGCGCCCGTCTGGAAGACGTGGCCCGAGGTTTTTCCGGGGCCGACGCCACGTCCAAGAGTCTGGACGCGCTGGGTATGCAGCCGCGCCCGGTTTGCGGCGACGCCTTCGGCGCCCAGCTATCCCACGAGATCGACACCTACCGCAAACTGGCCCAGGAGCTGGGCCTGAAAGCGGAATAATGCCTGCACAACAAGAGAGGAAGACAAATGACCCGCCAGAATCAACCCCCGCTCCGCCTGCGCCGCGCAGTCGTCACGCTTGCCGCCGCCCTGCCGATGCTGGCGAGCGGTCTCGCCCAAGCGGCGGACGCCGCTGACACGTGGCCCAGCCGTCCGGTCCGCGTCGTCGTGCCCTACGGCCCCGGCGGCGCGGTCGACGTGGCGACGCGCAAGATGGCGCAGATGCTTTCGACGCAGACCGGCCAGAGTTTCATCGTGGAGAACAAGCCGGGCGCCACGGGCACCATCGGCGTGAATCAGGTAGCCCGCGCCGCCCCCGACGGCTATACGCTGGTGGCCAACGACACGACCTATTCGCTGCTGCCGCACATCTTCAAGCAGTTGCCCTTCGATCCGGCCAAGGATTTGCAACCGGTCTCGGCCTTCGTGTTTGCGCCCATGGCGCTGGCCGTGTCCAACGACAGCCCGTACCGCAAACTTGACGACCTGATCGCCCAGGCCCGCGCCAAGCCCGACATGATCACCTACGGCTCCGGGGGCCCGGGCACGACCCCGCACTTTGCCGCCGAAGGGCTGGCGCTGGCGACCAAGGTCAAGTTCATGCACGTGCCGTTCAAGGGCGCGGCGGAGGCCACGCAGGCGGTGCTGGGCAAGGTGATCGACTTTCAGTTCGCCTCCACCACGGGCGTGATGGGCGCGGTGCAAGGCGGCCAGCTGCGTCTCTTGGCTATCAGCGGCGACAAGCGGCTGGCAGTGCTGCCCGACGTGCCGACCTTCACGGAAGCTGGCGTGAAGGATTTTGGCGTGGTCAACTGGACCGGCCTGTGGGCGCCCAAGGGTACGCCGCCGGCGGTCACCGAGCGGCTGCAACGCGAGGTCGCCCGCGCCATGGCGTCGGAAGAAATGCAGACGTTCGCTACCAAGATGGGCGCCGAGCCGCGCGTGGCCGATGCCGCCGAGTTCAGCCGCATCCTGTCCGACAGCGGCGTGATGTGGGGCAACGTGGCGCGCAACATCGGCTACGACGCGAAATAAGAACAGGGAGACACCATGTTTTTTTTGCAAGCGCCACAGGTGGCGTCGTTTGAGGTCTGGTCGCCCATGCCCGACCGCTTTCGCCGCGCAGAACGCAGCGACTGGGCCGATGCCAACCGCGGCGGCGCCATTGCCGACTCGTTCCTCGAAGGCCCGGTGTTCGATCGGAGCGGCAATCTCTATGTGACCGACATCCCGTGGGGCCGCGTCTTTCGCATCGGCCCGGACCGCGAATGGTCTCTGGTGGCGGAATACGACGGCGAGCCCAACGGCATGAAGTTCCTGGATGACGGGCGTCTGCTGATCACCGACTACAAGAACGGGCTGATGGCCCTGGACGTTGCCAACGGCACAGTCACGCCCTATCTCGCGCGCCGTAACAGCGAGCGCTTCAAGGGCGTCAACGATCTGATCTTCGACGCGCAAGGCAATCTTTATTTCACCGACCAAGGCCAGAGCGGCCTGCATGATCCTTCGGGCCGACTGTACCGCCTGCGCCCGGACGGGCAGCTCGATTGCCTGCTGGTCAACGTGCCCAGTCCCAACGGCGTCGCGCTGTCGCCCGACGGCAAGGTGCTGTACCTGGCCGTGACGCGCGGCAATTGCGTGTGGCGCGTGCCGCTGATGGCGGACGGCAGCGTCAGCAAGGTGAGCCAGTTCTTCACGTCGTATGGTCCCAGCGGCCCGGACGGATTGGCTGTCGATAGCGAAGGCAACCTGCTCGTGTGCAATCCGGGCCTGGGTTATGTGTGGTTGCTCAATCACCGCGCGGAGCCCGTGACGGTGTGGCGCAGTCCGAAGGGCATGTCGACCACCAACCTCGCCTTTGGCGGCGAAGACAGGCGCAGCATCTTCTGCACGGAATCCGTCAGCGGAACGATCCTGACTGCGCGGGCGCCGCATGCGGGAACGACGCTGTTCCAGCGGTAATCCCATCTCGGCCGTAACCCCGATTATTGCCAAGGTAACAGGGCGTTAAGCTTCCTGTTACCCCGTCTCATGGCGCGCATGACAGGAAAATGCCGGTATTTCGCGCCCAGCCGTCGACGCCACCGCGAATCGGACGGCGGTGGCTTCGTTACACGGCTGCCCGCCCTGCCCACACTTGCCTTGACACCCTTTGTGTCCCCCTTCTATGTTCGAGGCCGCCAACGATTTGGCACCCGAAATTCCCATGCAGCCCGTATTGCGGCGCAGGCAAGCGCCCAAGCACTGGCGCGCGCCGACCGCATCCGCCGGTGCCTGCACATCGTGACTGAGAGAGAAGAAGGACATGGCGTCTACGCGCAAGTCAGAAGGAAAAGGTTTGCGGACGGGCAACGCGGCGGCCGCCGCGCTGCTGGTGGCAGCGATCACGGCCGCGTTTGCGGCGATGAGCCCCACGCCGGGCAATGCCGCGCAGGAGAGGGCGGCGGCGCCCGCCGCAGCCTCGGCACCCGG
>NZ_DIEJ01000139.1:0-7337 GCF_002418565.1 Achromobacter sp. UBA5777
CAGCATGGCCTGGGCGACGTACTTGCGGACCATGCGCGACGACACGCCCAGCACGTCCGCCACTTCCTGGTCGGTCATCTCGCACGCCACCGCCATGACGAAGGCGTGGGCAATCTTGGGCGGCAGTCCGCGCAGCATCGCGTCGATCTCGCCCAGCGCCTGCAGCACCATGGCCTGGTCTTCGGCAGAAGACACCGTAGGCTCGGGCTGCGCCGCCAACGCGTCCAGCCAGGCCTGTTCCAGATCCCGGCGGCGCCAGAGGTCGATGCACATGCCGTTGGCCATCCGGCGCAGATAGGTCCGGGCATGGCGGGCGTTGTCGAACTTGCACGGGCGCGTCAAGAGGCGCACGAACGCGTCGTGCGCCAGGTCGGCGGCGTCCGCCGCGTTGCCCAGGCGCCAGTTCACCCAGGCCAGCAGCCAGCCGTGGTGATTGCCGTATAGGCTTTCGAAGTCCTGGGATGCCCCTTCCGATCCGCTCACGATCCCGCCCGCACGCGATACCGCTCACATTACTTATTAATGCGAACGGTTATCAATTAACAAAGCGCAGATTATGGACCGGGGTGGCGAGGTTTGGCAACGGGTCCGAAGGAGGAATCGGGGCTCATGGCGCACGGCCGGTGGCGGCGTCAGCCCAGATACTCCACGTTCCCGCACACCGAGATGCTCTGCCCGCTGATCATCGCCCCTTGCTCGGAGCACAGGAACACCACCTGATTCGCCACATCCTCCGGACGCGTCATGCGGCGCAGCGACACCTTTTCCACAAGCTGCTCGCGCATCGCATCGTTGCTGACCCCGCCGGCCTCGGCGCGCGCGGCGATGATGCGCTCGACCCGGTCGCCCGACACCACGCCCGGCAGCACAGAATTGACACGGATGTTCGACAGCCCGAGTTCCATCGCCCAGGTCTGTGTGAGCCCGGCCAGCCCGAACTTGCTGGCGCTGTATGGCGAGCGCAGCGAAAACCCCAGCCGTCCCGCCACGGACGAGATGTTGACGATGGCGCCGCCGCCAGCGGCCCGAAGCAGCGGCACCGCGCTGCGCGCGCACAGGAACGTGCCTGTCAGGTTGACGTCCAGCGTGTTGCGCCAGGCATCCAGCGTGGTGTCCTCGAGCCGGCTGGTCGGCCCGGACACGCCCGCATTGTTGACCAGCACATCCAATGCGCCCCACCGCGCGCCCAGCGCCTCGAACATCGCCAGCACCTGCGTCTCATCAGACACGTCCGTCCGGCTGACGCTCAACGCGGGCAGGCTTTCTTGCGCCGCCTTGAGCGCCTCGTCGTCGACGTCGCAGATATGCACGTCGGCGCCCGCATCCACAAACCTGCGCGCGATCGCCAGTCCGATGCCCTGCGCGCCCGCCGTGACCAGCACGCGGGCGCCTTGCAATGATTCGGTCATGTCTTTTCCCGATGATGAGAAGTGACGGCGCGGCTCCAGAGCCGCGCCGCCCGACGGTTACGTCAAAGCGCGAACTCGGGGCGGATGCCGCTTTTCAGCGGCAGACCCATGATCTCGCGCGCCTCGGCGGGCGTGGCCGGCTCCATGTCCATTTCGCGGATGATGCGCACGATGCGCTCGGTCAACTGCACATTGGTGGCCAGTTCGCCATGCCGGTAATACAGGTTGTCCTCCAGCCCGACCCGCGCGTGGCCGCCCAGCAGCAGCGCGCTGATGTTGGCTTCCAGCTGCGACGGCCCGATGCCGCTGACGCAGAAGACGCTGTTCTTGGGCAGCAGGTCCACCATCATCTGCAGATGCCGTGGTGAAAACGGCATGGCGTTCTGGAAGTTGCGATGCACGTTCATGACCAGGTTGATGAAGTGCGGGCCTTCGTCCAGATCTTCGTTGATGAGCGTCGTCACGTCCTGCAGGATATGCGTCGGACTGAACACCTCCCACTCGGGCTTGATGCCGCGCGCCTTCATGCCGGCGGCCAGCTCGCGCCCCTTGCTGAGCGGCGTGTTCATCAGGTATTCGCGGTCGCCGAACGCCAGATTCAGCGTGGTGGCATCCAGCGTGCACATCTCGGCGCCCGCGTCCATGCCCTTCAGACGCTCCTCCCACAGAATCTCCCACGTGCCGGGCGAGGTCTCGGCGACCATGTCGCCATGCACCCCACCGCCCGTGGAGTTGTTCAGCACGATGTCGCAACGCTCGCGAATCAGCTGGTTCATCTTCCGGTAGACGGCGGCGTCGCACGTCGCCAGATCATCCGCACGCCGCGCATGCAGCGCCACCACGCTGGCGCCCGCGTTGTAGCAGCGGTAGACGTCCTCCGCGATCTCCGCGGGCTGCGTCGGCAGGTGCGGATTCTGGCTTTTCAGGGCCATGCCCCCGGTCGGGGCGATGGTCACGATGACTTTGCGTTTGGCCATGCGAGTTCTCCTAGGATTTCCACAGCGCGCAGCGGCTTTCGGACTGCTTCGTGAAGGCCTCGTTGCCGTCGATGGCCTGCACCACCGTGAAGTAATCCCACGGCTCCTTCGATTGGTCCGGGCTCTTGACCTGCAGCAGGTACATGTCGTGCACGACGCGGCCATCGGGACGCACCACACCGTCCTTGATGTACATATCGTTCAGCTTGTTTTCGCGCAGGTAGGCCAGCACCTTGTCCGCGTCGTCCGTGCCGGTTGCCTTGACGGCGCGCAGGTACTGCAACGCCGCCGAATAGTCGGCTGCCTGCAGCGACGACGGCATGGCCTGGCTCCGGTCGAAGAACTTGCGGCTCCAGGCGCGCGTCTCGTCCGACGCATTCCAGTACCAGCTGTCGGTCAGGTACATGCCTTGCGCGGCCGGCAGGCCCATGGCGTGGATGTCGTTGATGAACATGATCATGCCCGCCAGCTTCATCGACTTGGTGATGCCGAACTCGTTGGCGGCCTTGATCGAATTGGTGGCGTCCGCACCGGCATTGGCCAGCGCCAGGATCTCGGCCTTGCTGCTTTGCGCCTGCAACAGGAAGGACGAGAAATCGCTGGCGGCCAACGGATGCTTCACGCTGCCCACGACCTTGCCGCCGCCCGACTCAACCACCTTGGTGGTGTCGGCCTGCAGCGCGTGCCCGAAGGCGTAGTCGGCCGTCAGGAAATACCAGCTCTTGCCGCCCGCCTTGACCACCGCCGCGCCCGTGCCGCGCGCCTGCGCCACGGTGTCGTAGGCGTAGTTCAGCGTGTAGGGCGTGCATTGCTCGTTGGTCAGCGCGGGCGCGCCGGCGCCGACCACGATGATCGGCTTCTTCTTGTCCGCCGCCACCTTCGACATGGCCAGCGCCGTGCTGGAATTGGTGCCGCCGATCAGCATGTCCAGGCCGCGCTGGTCAAACCATTCGCGCGCCTTGGCCGACGCCACGTCGGCCTTGTTCTGGTGGTCCGCAGTCAGAAGCTCGATCTTCTTGCCGTCGATCTGGCCGCCCATTTCCTCGATCGCCATCTTGATGGCTTCCGCGCCGCCAGGGCCATCCGGCCCCGAGTAGACGCCGGACATGTCGGTGATGAATCCGATGCGGATCACGTCGTCGGACACTTGCGCCTGTGCAGCCGTGGCGGGCAGCAGCGTGGCGGAAATGGCGCCGGCGATGGCGGTGGCGGACAGCAGGCGTGGCATTGACAACATACCGGTCTCCTCTTATGGTTTTTGGCCCGTGGGCGTCAAACATTCTGCGGTCCGGCCGCCCCTGCGGACAGTCATCACGTTGACAAAGCACCCTAGGGTTTACCTGGGCCGCATTCCACCTCCAGACAGGGAACGAACATGCGCGAATCGCCTGCCCTGGCGGGCAACGACGCGTCCGCCGCGAATCGCAGGCCGGCGCGCAGTGCCGTGGACAAGATGCTCGACGTGGTGCCCTGGTACAAGGGTCTGCCCGAACTCGAGCGCGACGTGGTGCGCGCTGAACTGCGCACGGTGTCGCTGGCGACGGGCGAATACCTGTTTCGCGCGGGGTCCCGCTCGCCCGGCTGGTATGGCGTGGTCGAAGGCCTGGTGAAGTGGTCGTCGCCCGGCACCGATGGACGCACGTTGTCCCTGGCCGGATTCAGCACGGGAAGCTGGTTCGGCGAAGCCACCATGATCCGCCGCGAACGCTTCGAATACGAAGTCGTCGCCCTGCGCCCCAGCCGCATCGTGATCCTGCCGCGCGACACCTGCGAGCGCCTCTGGAACAACAACATCGAGTTCACCAAGGCGCTGATGACGCACCTGGCGCAGCGGGTGAACTGGCTGATGGGCTGCTACACAGGCAACGTGCTGCTCGACGTCGACACCACGGTGGCGCGCGCCGTTGCGGCGCAACTTGATGCCGAGGTGCATTCCGGGACGAAGGGGCGGTTGCGGATCTCGCAGGAAGAGATCGCGGGCTTATGCGGCGTCTCGCGCCAACGCTGCAACACCGCGCTGAGCCGGCTGGCGCGCGAAGGCGTACTGCAAACGCACTACGGCGGGCTGACGGTGCTGGACAAGGAAGCGTTGTACCGGTGCGCGAAAATTGACATGCGGCTCTGTAAATCTTGGATAAACGGATGAGCGATGTCACATGAACGGCTAAAGCTGTGCGCTCTATTGGTTACAATATATGTCCGTTTGAAAACCACATAGCACAGTGAAGACGAATGTATAAGCCTGGCGGAACAATCAAGCAACTGCTCGAAAAAATTGAAGCGCAGGAGTACATACTCCCCGCAATACAGCGCGAATTCGTATGGTGGCCGGATCAGATCTGCCGATTATTCGACAGCCTGATGCAGGGCTACCCCTTCGGCACATTTCTCTTTTGGCGAATCGCACCTGAGCGGCGTGAGGAATATCAGTTCTATGATTTCGTCCTTGACTACCACGAGCGTGATAACTACCACTGCGCACTGCTTAAAGAGCTTCCAAAGCGGGACTTGGTAGCTGTGCTCGACGGCCAGCAACGAATGACCGCGCTCAACATCGGATTGCGAGGGTCATACTCTTGGAAGCTGCCCGGCAAATGGTGGTCTAGTGACGACGCTTTCCCAACGCGTCACCTGTGCTTGGATCTTCTTGGTCAGCCAGACCCGGAGTCTGGTTCTGAATACATCTTTGCATTCCAGACCGAGGCCACAGAGCGCGAGACCGACAAAGGACAGCTCTGGCTCCGATGCGGCCGAGTTCTTACAGAAAGTGAAGATGACCTAATCGATGGCCTGGACGAGCTAGAGCTTTCAGCCGCCCAGTTAAAAGATGCCAAACGGGTGCTTCGCCATCTCTATCGCACAATTCATCACAAGGAGCTAATCAGCTACTACGAAGAGGCGACTCAAGATCTGAGCCGCGTCCTTAACATATTCATTCGCATGAATAGCGGCGGCACCCCGCTTTCATACTCTGACCTGTTGCTTTCGATCGCTGTCGCCCAGTGGTCGAAATTGGATGCGCGTCAGGAGATTCACCAGTTGGTGGATCAGATGAATAATGTTGGCGACCAATTTAACTTCAGTAAGGATCTTGTGCTCAAGGCCGGACTAATGCTGTCTGATATCGGCAGCGTCGGTTTCAAGGTCGAGAATTTCAACAAGACGAACATGGAGTTGCTTGAACGGAACTGGCAAGCGATTCGAGAAGCTTTGATGTTGTCCGTCAGGCTGCTTAGCTCCTTCGGCTTCAACAGTCAAAACATGCGCGCGGACAGCGCGATCCTGCCAATTGCTTATTACCTGTTCGTCCGTCAACCCGGTGAAAGTTACTTGACGCGTGTGGAGTTCGCCCAAGATCGAGAGAACATCCGAACCTGGCTGATCCGCAGCCTGCTCAAAGCGTCTGGCATTTGGGGCAGCGGACTCGACACCCTTTTGACTGCTCTCCGAGAACACATTCGCGCACATGCTGCGACGGGATTTCCGCTAGAGCAAATCGAAAGTGCCATGGCCGCCAGAGGAAAAACCCTCACGTTTACCCAAGAAGAACTTGATGAACTCGTCGAATTGCCATATGGGGACAAGCGCACGTTCGCGTTACTTTCGCTGATTTTCCCCGGGTTTGATTTGTCGCGACACTTTCATGTCGACCATATTTACCCCCAAGCGCGATTCACCAAAGCCCAACTTCGAAAAGCCGAGGTCGATGAAGACTTGTGGCCGGAATTGATAGATAAGTCAGATCGTCTTCCCAATCTGCAATTGCTGGAAGGCAGTATCAACAATCAGAAGCGTCAGAAGATGCCGCACGAATGGTATGGGCTATTCAAGCCGGACGACGCCGCGCGCAAAGAGTACCTGACCGGTTTAGAGATAACAGCGTTGCCCGAAGCGCTATCAGGATTTAGTGAGTTTTACGAAACCCGGCGAAAGTCGCTCCGTGTGCGAATAGCAAACGCGCTTACCTAACAGGGCTGCCTGAGTTCGTTCCCTCACGCGGTATACGTCTGGCTACCGCGTCTGGAAAGCGGTTCGATGCGACCCCGGCATATTTCATCGAGCCGCTCAGACCCTCAGCTGGTCCAGCACCGACCACCCGGCCCGCGCCTCAATGACCTCGCCGGCCGCCAGGCACAGGTCTTCGCGAAAGCGCCCGGCGACCAACTGCACCCCAACCGGCACGCCCTCGGCGCGGCCAACGGGTACGGAGAGTCCCGGCAATCCCAGGATCGCCGTTGAAATCAACGGGCTCTGTGCCCGAAGGATGTCCGCCATCACGTCCGCGCCCTGCTGATCCCGATCCACCGGGAAAGGCAGCGCGAAAGACACGGGCATCAGCAGGACCGGATAGCGCTCTAAGAAGCGGCCCCATTCGCGCAGGATCGTCGTGCGCATCGCCATGGCTTGAATGAAGGCGTCCTTGTCCCGGCGCGGCGTGTGCGCCAGCATGCTCTGGTACGCGTTCTGAATGGCGCGGTCGCCGGCTCGCTCGATCTCGCGCTGCATCGACCCGGCGGCTTCGTTCATCAGCACGTCCAGCCACAGCGCTGCCGCGGCGTCGAACTGCGGCGGCTCGGCAACCTCGACCAGATAACCCGCGTCCTGCAGCCAGCCGGCGGCGCGTTGCAGTGCGTCGGTCACTGCGGCGTCGGCCTTGTGCTGCGGCGTGCCCGCAAACAGTGCGACACGACGGCTGCCGTTCACATCGGAAAATTCCAGCGGCGCCGGCACCCACCAGGGATCGCGCGCGTCGCCGCCTGACATCGCGGCCAGCCCCAGCCGAAGATCCGCCACAGTGCGCGCCAAAGGCCCTTGCGTGGCCGCCATCTGCGAGGCCACCGGGCGCTCCGCGCGCTGCGTGGCGTTGTAGCCCGGCACCCGGCCCTGCGAGGGCCGCAGCCCTGCCACGCCGCACGCATACGCGGGATAGCGGATTGAACCGCCCTGGTCG
>NZ_DIEJ01000126.1:0-37369 GCF_002418565.1 Achromobacter sp. UBA5777
CGCGGCGCAATGGGCGCGCCTTGGCGTGGACGCCCAGCCACTGGACCGCGCGCAGGTTGCGCGCCTGATCGGCACGGACAAGTATCTGGGCGGATGGGTCGACCGGCGGGCAGGCGCGGTGCAGCCGCTGAGCTACGCGCGCGGCCTGGCGCGCGCCGCGCTGAATGCGGGCGCGATGCTGCACACCGACACGCCCGTCACCGGGTTGAGGCGTGACGGCGGCAAATGGACGGTGTCCACGGCTCGCGGTCCCTCGGTCAGCGCCGATCGCGTGGTGATG
The DNA here is from genome assembly GCF_002418565.1 of Achromobacter sp. UBA5777. Lineage (NCBI taxonomy): Bacteria > Pseudomonadati > Pseudomonadota > Betaproteobacteria > Burkholderiales > Alcaligenaceae > Achromobacter > Achromobacter sp. UBA5777. The sequence continues at coordinate 281 of NZ_DIEJ01000126.1, forward strand.
TGCACCAATGCCTACGGCGGCGATCTGTGGCCCGGCCTCAAGCCTTCCATCATCGACGCCAACACATTCCAGGTGGCAACCGCGCCGCTGCCGGACCGCATCCGCGCGGGCATATTTCCCGAAGGGCATGTCACGTCCGACACGCGCAACCTGCTGCTGTACTTCCGCCTGGACCACCAAGGCCGCTTGCTGATGGGCGGCCGCGGTCCCTTTCGCGAACCCAAGGGCGAATCCGATTGGGCGCATCTTGAGCGCGTGATGGTGAAGATGTTTCCGCAGGTGGCGGGAACCCCCTTTGAGTTCCGCTGGTGCGGCCGAGTTGCCGTCACGCGCGACTATCTGCCGCATCTGCATGAGCCGCAGCCCGGGTTGCTGGTGGACATCGGCTGTCAGGGCCGCGGCGTCGGCTTGCAGACCTGCATGGGCGCGGCGATGGCCGAATACGTTGCCACGGGCGATGCCAACGCGTTGCCTGTGCCGCTGTCGCCGATCGTGCCGTTTCCGCTTTATCCGCTCCGCCGGCTGTACGTCAACGCGGTGGTGAGCTGGTATCGGATGACGGACGGAGGGGTTTGAGGGGCGGCCGCGTCCGCGACCCGATCCCCGCCACCCCCCCCCAAAAAAACACCACCCCAAAACAAAAACCCCGGAACGGTGTCCGGGGTTTCTGGGCTTTACATCAAGCGCTTGGATCAGTCGCCCAGCTTGGCGCGCTGCTCCTGCACCTTCTGCAGGGTTTCGCTGAACTGCGCCATGCGGGCCTTTTCCTGTTCGACGACGGCGGCGGGGGCGCGCTCGACGAAGCTGGCGTTGGACAGCTTGCCCTTGGCCTTGGCGATTTCACCGGCCAGACGGGCGATTTCCTTGTCCAGGCGCACACGCTCGGCGGCCACGTCGACTTCAACGTGCAGCATCAGGCGGCTGCCGCCGACGACCTGCACGGGCGCACCGGCGTCGGGCAGCACGTCCAGCACGTCGACCTGGCTCAGCTTGGCCAGCGCGGCCAGGTACGGCGCGTTGCGCGTCAGCATCGGCGCGTCGCCCTGGGCGCACAGCGGCACCTTCTGGGCAGGCGACAGGCTCATCTCGCCGCGCAGTGCGCGCACCGCCTCGACCTGCGCCTTCAGTTCGGCCACGTCGGCTTCGGCGGCGGTGTCCACCGCATCCGGGTTGGCCTTCGGGTAGGGCTGCACGCTGATGCTGGCGGCAACGCCTTCCTTGCGCTTGCCGGCCACGACAGACACCTTCTGCCACAGCTCTTCCGTGATGAACGGGATGATCGGGTGGGCCAGGCGCAGCACGCATTCCAGGACGCGGATCAGCGTGCGGCGGGTGCCCAGTTGCTGGGCCGGCGTGCCGGTCTGGATTTGCACCTTGGCCAGTTCCAGATACCAGTCGCAGTATTCGTCCCACACGTAGCGATAGAGCGCGTTGGCGATGTTGTCGAAACGGTAGTCGGCAAAACCGCGCGCCACGTCGGCTTCCAGCGTCTGCATCTGGCTGATGATCCAGCGGTCCACGAAGGACAGCTCGCCGGCATCCGGCACCGTCAGGTCGTGGCCTTCGGTGTTCATCAGCACGAAGCGCGTGGCGTTCCAGAGCTTGTTGCAGAAATTGCGGTAGCCCTCGCAACGCTTCAGGTCGAAGTTGATGTTGCGGCCCAGCGTGGCGTAGGCCGCCATGGTGAAGCGCAGCGCGTCGGTGCCGTAGGCGGGGATGCCGTCCGGGTACTGGCGGCGCGTGGCCTTTTCGATCGCGCCGGCCTGCTTCGGATTCATCAGGCCGTAGGTGCGCTTGGCGACCAGGCCGTCCAGGTCGATGCCGTCAATCAGGTCCACCGGGTCCAGCGTGTTGCCCTTGGACTTGCTCATCTTCTGGCCGTCGGCGTCGCGGATGAGACCGTGCACGTAGACGTGCTTGAACGGGATCTGGCCGGTCAGGTGCGTGGTCAGCATGACCATGCGCGCCACCCAGAAGAAGATGATGTCAAAGCCCGTGACCAGGACGCTGGAGGGCAGGTAACGCTGCAGGTCCGGCGTGTTTTCCGGCCAGCCCAGCGTCGTGAAAGGCACCAGGCCCGACGAGAACCACGTATCCAGTACATCGGGATCGCGCGTGAGCGGACCCGTGACGCCAGCGGCGCGCGCCTGTTCGATCGCGCCGGCTTCGTCGTGGGCGACGAACACCTGGCCGTCTTCCGAGTACCAGGCCGGAATCTGGTGGCCCCACCAGAGCTGGCGCGAAATGCACCAGTCCTGGATGTTGTTGAGCCACTGGTTGTAAATGGTGGTCCAGTTGTCCGGGTAGAACTGGATGCGGCCGTCGGCCACGACTTCCAGCGCGACCTCAGTGATGCTCTTGCCGGGGTTCAGCGTGCCTTCGGGCGCGGGCTTGCTCATGGCAACGAACCACTGGTCGGTCAGCATGGGCTCGAGCACGACGCCGGTGCGGTCGCCCTTGGGCTGCATCATCTTGTGCGGCTCGACCTTGACCAGATAACCTTCGGCTTCCAGTTGCGCCACGACGGCCTTGCGGGCCTCGTAGCGTTCCATGCCCTGGAACTGCTGGGGACCGTTTTCGTTGATGTGCGCGTCCAGCGTGAAGATCACGATCAGCGGCAGATCGTGACGCATCGCGCAGGCGTAGTCGTTGAAGTCGTGGGCGCCCGTGATCTTCACGCAGCCCGTGCCGAATTCGGGGTCGACGAAGTCGTCGGCAATGATGGGAATGTTGCGGTCGCAAAGCGGCAGTTCGACCTGCTTGCCCACCAGGTGCTTGTAGCGGGGATCATCGGGATGCACGCACAGCGCGCCGTCGGCCAGCATGGTTTCCGGACGGGTCGTGGCGATGGTCATGCCGCGCAGGGTGACGGTCTGGCCATCCTTGTCGACGATGGTCTGCGGGCCGTCAACGAACGGGTACAGGATGTGCCACATGTGGCCATCGGTCTCTTCGGACTGCACTTCCAGGTCGGACACGGCCGTGAGCAGCTTGGGATCCCAGTTGACCAGGCGCTTGCCGCGATAGATCAGTCCCTGTTTATGCAGACGGACAAAGGTTTCCACCACGCCGCGCGACATGCGGTCGTCCATGGTGAAGTATTCGCGCGGCCAGTCGGCCGAGGCGCCCAGGCGGCGCACCTGCCCGGTGATCGCGCTGCCCGACTTTTCCTTCCATTCCCACACTTTCTCGACGAACTTCTCGCGGCCCAGGTCGTGGCGCGAAACCTTTTGGGCGTCGAGCTGTCTTTCAACGACGATCTGCGTGGCGATGCCGGCGTGGTCGGTGCCGGGAATGAACACGGTGTCGTCGCCCGACATGCGGTGGTAGCGCACCAGCCCGTCCATGATGGTCTGGTTGAACGCGTGGCCCATGTGCAGGGTGCCCGTGACGTTGGGCGGCGGGAACTGGATGACGTACGGCTGGCTTTCCGTCCCCGTTTCCACATGCTGGCCCGCAGCGAAGTACCCGCGCTTGTCCCACTCGGCATACCAGCGGGATTCCAGTTCGGAGGGTTCGAAGCTCTTCGAGAGTTCCGGGGTTTCGCCGGCGATGGGCGCGGCGTTCGGGGGAGCAGCTTGAGTCATTACTAGGTTCCGGCAGACAGGGGCGCCCGGGTAGGGAGCGGGCAGCAAACCGCTCATTTTAAGATGTATTGCGGTCTTCTCGGCGTGTTAGAATGCCGGGTTGCTGTAAACCTTTTAGAAGTCCCTGAATTCATTGAGGATTCCTTCGGAAATGCGTGCAGAATCATAGGATTCGCGTGCAACCGGAATCCCGCTTGCATTCCAGGATGCGTCCGACAGGTCGGCAGTGTCGAATCCTGTTTTGGCGGTGGTTCAGAACGGCCCGAGCCCCGCCAAGCAATTAACTAGAAACCCGTCAGAAATCAGTTTTCGGAGTCCTTTATGTCCATCCAACGCACCCTCTCGATCATCAAGCCCGACGCCGTCGCCAAGAACGTGATCGGCCAGATCGTCGGCCGTTTCGAGCAAGCCGGCCTGAAGGTCATCGCCGCCCGCCTGACCCAACTGTCGCGCGCCGACGCCGAGCGTTTCTACGCCGTGCACGCCGCCCGTCCCTTCTTCAAGGACCTGGTCGACTTCATGATCTCGGGCCCCGTGTTCGTGCAAGTGCTGGAAGGCGAAGACGCCATCCAGAAGAACCGTGACCTGATGGGCGCCACGGACCCCAAGAAGGCTGAAGCCGGCACCATCCGCGCCGATTTCGCCGACAGCATCGACGCCAACGCCGTCCACGGCTCCGACGCTCCGGAAACGGCTGCTGTCGAAGTGGCTTTCTTCTTCCCCGAAATCAACATCCACAGCCGTTAATTTTTGGCTTAAGTTGTTGAAAGCGCTTTAAGTTTTACCTGGTTATGGAATCCGTCGAACGAATCAATCTGCTGGGGCTGGATGGCTCCGCCCTGTCCGAATTGGTCGGGCAGTGGGGCGGCAAGCCGTTTCGTGCCCGCCAGTTGCAGCGCTGGATGCACCAGCGCGGCGCCGATTCGTTCGACGCCATGACCGACCTGGCCCGCGACTTTCGCAGCCAGCTTGCGTCGCATTGCCGCATCGAGGCATTGCCCGTCAACATCGAGCAGCGCTCGACCGACGGCACCCGCAAGTGGCTGTTTGACGTGGGGCAGGGCAATGCCATCGAAACCGTCTTCATCCCTGAAGACGACCGCGGCACACTGTGCATTTCCAGCCAGGCTGGCTGCGTGGTGAACTGCCGCTTCTGCTCGACCGGGCACCAGGGCTTCAACCGCAACCTGAAGACCAGCGAAATCATCGGCCAGTTGTGGTGGGCCAAGCGCGTGCTCGAAGCCGACATCGGCACGGCCCGCCTTGAAAGCGCCCGCGCCACCGAAGACACGCGCGTCATCAGCAACGTCGTCATGATGGGCATGGGCGAACCCCTGCTCAACTACGACCAGGTCCTGCCCGCGCTGCGCCTGATGCTGGACGACAACGCGTACGGCCTGTCGCGCCGCCGCGTCACCGTGTCCACCTCCGGCGTCGTCCCCATGATGGACCGCCTGTCGCAAGACTGTCCCGTGGCACTGGCCGTTTCGCTGCACGCGCCCAACGACGCGCTGCGCGACGAGCTCGTGCCGCTGAACAAGAAATACCCGCTGAAAGAGTTGCTGGCTGCCTGCGAACGCTATCTCGCGTTTGCGCCGCGCGACTTCATCACGTTTGAATACTGCATGCTGGACGGCATCAACGACACCGACCAGCACGCCAAGGAACTGATCCACATTGCACGCCAGGTGCGCTGCAAGCTGAACCTCATCCCGTTCAACCCATTCCCCGCGTCCGGCCTGAAGCGATCGGCCTCGGCGCGGGTGAAGGTGTTTGCCCAGCGTCTCATGGACGCCGGCATCATCACCACGGTCCGCAAGACCCGGGGCGACGACATCGATGCGGCTTGCGGTCAACTGGCCGGAGAGGTGCGGGACCGCACTCGGATCACCGAGCGCAATGCCGCACAGCGCCAGACCATACCAATTAAACAGGTGCACGCATGACGCAGGATTTCGCTTCTGCAGTTTCCGACTCGTCCGCCGGCGCGGTGGGCAGCGTGGGCGCCGCCTTGCGCGGCCTGCGCCAGTCCAAGGGCTGGTCGCTCGACGAGGTCTCCAGCCGCATCAAGTTTTCCACCAAGCAGATCGAAGCCCTTGAAAACGAGCAGTGGGATCACCTGCCCACCGGCGTTTCCTTGCGCGGCCTCGTCCGCAACTATGCGCGCCTGCTTGGCGCCGACGCCGAGGCCATCGTCGATTCGCTCGACCCCAAGGCCCGCGTCACCGGCCCGGCCAAGCTCAGCCCCAGTTCGCTGCACTCGGCGCATTCCATTCCTCAATCCAGCGCCGACGACGACCGTTCGTCCACGACGTCCTGGGGCTGGCTGATCGCCATCGTGCTGGTGCTGGCCGCCGGCGTGGCCTATGCCTTCTGGCAAGGTTGGCTGCCGCAGCAGTGGCTGCCGGCCGACTGGCTGCCGAAGTCGACCAAGTAACACGGTTCCACCCGATGCAAGATTCTTCTCTGCCTTGCCAGGACGCGCCGCCTCCCCCGGTGGGAGCCGCAGCGCGCCGCGCCACGCGTTCCGTCGCGATCAAGTGGGGCGATCGCGTCGTGACGGTGGGCGGAGACGCCCCGGTCGTGGTCCAGTCCATGACCAACACCGACACCGCGGACGCCATCGCCACCGCGATCCAGGTCAAGGAGCTGGCGCTGGCCGGCTCCGAGCTCGTGCGCATCACCGTGAACACGCCGGAAGCCGCCCGCGAGGTCGTCGCCATCCGCGAACAGCTCGACCGCATGGGCGTGAACGTGCCGCTGGTGGGCGACTTCCACTACAACGGCCACAAGCTGCTGACGCAGTTCCCGGAATGCGCCCAGGCGCTGTCCAAATACCGCATCAACCCCGGCAACATGGGGGGCGGCAAGCGCCGCGACGACAACTTCGCGCAGATGATCGAAGTTGCCTGCCGCTACGACAAGCCGGTGCGCATCGGCGTCAACTGGGGCAGTCTCGACCACGAACTCATGGCGCGCAAGATGGACGAAAACAGCCGGCGCGCCCAGCCCTGGGAAGCGCAGGCCGTCATGCGCGATGCGCTCGTCGTCTCGGCCATCAGCAATGCCCAGCGCGCCGAAGAACTCGGCCTGCGGCGCGACGCGATCATCCTGTCGTGCAAGGTCAGCCATGTCCAGGATCTCATCGCGGTCTACCGCGATCTGTCCGCTCGTTGCGACTATCCCTTGCATCTGGGTCTTACCGAGGCGGGCATGGGCAGCAAGGGCATCGTGGCCTCGACCGCCGCGCTGGCCGTGCTGATGCAGCAAGGCATCGGCGACACCATCCGCATTTCGCTCACGCCTGAACCCGGCGGCGAGCGTAGCCGCGAAGCCATCGTCGCGCAGGAGATCCTGCAAACCATGGGACTGCGGGCCTTCACGCCCATGGTCGTTGCCTGCCCGGGCTGCGGCCGCACCAGCAGCACGTTCTTCCAGGAACTCGCCGACAGCATCCAGTCGTTCCTGCGCCGGCAGATGCCGGTGTGGCGCGCGCAATACCCCGGCGTCGAATCCATGAACGTCGCGGTGATGGGCTGTGTGGTCAATGGGCCGGGCGAAAGCCGTCATGCCGACATCGGCATCAGCCTGCCGGGCACCGGCGAAGTGCCGGCCGCGCCGGTGTTCGTCGACGGCGAGCGTACGGTGACGCTCAAGGGCGACCATATCGCCGAAGAGTTCCAGGCCATCGTTGAAGAATACGTTGCGCGCCGCTATGGCGCGCTCGCCTCTCACTAAAGTAAGGGTGTAGCCACTGGCGCGCGTCTCGGGCGCGCCAGCGGCATGATCAAGATGACTCAAGCTTTCCAGAAAGTCGCCGCCATACGCGGCATGAATGATCTGCTGCCGGGGGCAAGCGCCCGCTGGGAGCAATTCGAGGAAATCGTGCGCGGCTGGCTGCGCGGCTACGGCTATCGCAATGTGCGCACGCCGGTGCTTGAGCATACGCGCCTGTTTGCGCGCGGTATCGGCGAAGTCACCGACATCGTCGAAAAAGAGATGTACACGTTCACCGACGCGCTCAACGGCGAATCGCTGACCATGCGCCCCGAGATGACCGCGGGCATCGTGCGCGCCTCCATCGAGCACAACCTGCTTTACGACCGTCCGCAACGCGTCTACTCCATCGGTCCCGTCTTCCGCCACGAGCGCCCGCAGCGCGGCCGCTATCGCCAGTTCCACCAGATCGACGTCGAAGCCCTTGGCTTTGCCGGTCCCGATGTGGACGCGGAACTCATCGTCATGCTGGCCCGTCTCTGGAAGCTGCTTGGCCTGAAGGACGTGCGCCTCGAACTCAATTCGCTGGGCCAACCCGCTGAGCGCGCCGCGCACCGCGCTGCCCTGATCCAGCATCTGGAAAAGCACCGCGACATCCTCGACGAGGACGGCCAGCGCCGCATGTACAGCAATCCGCTGCGCGTCCTGGACACCAAGAACCCCGCCATGCAGGAAATGGCCGACAGCGCGCCGCGTCTGTTCGACTTCCTGGGCGAAGAGTCCCGCGCGCACTTCGACGGCGTGTGCCAGCGCCTCACCGACGCCGGCATCGAATACCGCTTGAACCCGCGTCTGGTCCGCGGCCTGGACTACTACAACCTCACCGTCTTCGAATGGGTCACCGACCGTCTCGGTTCCCAAGGCACGGTTTGCGGCGGCGGCCGCTACGACGGCCTGGTCGAACTCTTGGGCGGCAAGACCGCGCCGGCCGTGGGCTTTGCCATCGGCATGGAACGTCTGCTCGACCTCTGGGAACAAAGCGTTGAAATCGCCGCGCCGGCCGAGTGCGATGTCTACATCGTGCATCAGGGCGAAGACGCGCAGCGCCTGGCCGCCCGGGTCGGCGAAGACCTGCGCAACGCGGGCCTCTCGGTCATCGTGCATGCCGGATCGGCAGGCTTCAAGTCGCAATTCAAGCGCGCGGACGCCAGCGGCGCCCGCGTTGCGGTTATCCTTGGCGCCGACGAAGTGGCGTCGCAGACCGCCAGCGTCAAGTTCCTGCGCGCAGAAGAGCAGGGCGAGGCGGCGCAGCAACAGGTTCCGCTGGCAAAGCTGGCCGACGCATTGAACAACAAGGGTTAAGGCATGGCATACGATCTTGAAGAACAGGAAAAACTCGACGCGATCAAGGCGTGGTGGGCCCGCTACGGGACGCTGCTGCTGGCCCTGACGACGGTGGTGCTCCTGGCTTGGGGCGGCTGGTGGGGCTGGAAGGCGTACGAATCGCATCAGGCCAACCAGGCCATGGGTTACTTCGAAGCGCTGGAAGACGCGGCCCGCCTGGGCGGCGCCGATTCCTCGGTGCGCATCAAGACAGCCGCCTCGACGCTGCGCGAAAAGTATCCCAACACCGGCTATGCCGCGCGCGGCGCCCTCGTGGCCGCGCAGGCCCTGCAGGCGCAGAAGGACGACGTCGGCGCCCGCGAACAGCTCGAGTGGCTGGCTGGCCAAGGCAAGAACCCCGCCATGCAAGCCGTGGCGCGCCTGCGCCTGGCGGGCATGATGCTGGACCAGAAGCAATACGACGCCGCGCTGGCGCAGTTGAACAATCCGCCGGCCGCCTTTGCCGCCTTGTTCGCTGACCGCCGCGGCGACGTGCTGGCTGCGCAAGGCAAGCGCGAGGAAGCGCGCGCGGCCTGGCAGAGCGCCATTGACGGCCTGGGCCTGGCCAATCCCCTGACCCAGGTTGTGCAACTGAAACTGGATGCCTTGAGCGGAGCGTGACTGTAATGCGTAAATTTGCACCTGGCCGTACGTGGCGCGGCGCCGTTCTGCTGGCAAGCCTGCTTGCCCTGGGTGGTTGCGGCATGTTTTCCCATGACGACGGCCGATACGATCCGGCTCCCTTGACCGAATACAAGGCCGGCATGTCCGTGCGCCAGGTCTGGTCCACGTCCATCGGCAGCGGCTCTGGCCTGGGCTTCGCGCCCACCGTGCTCGGCGACGCCATCTATGCCGCGACGCCTGACGGCTCCGTCGGCAAGTTCGATCTGCAGAGCGGCCGTGTCATCTGGAAGGCCAAGGCCGACACCAAGTTGTCTGCCGGCGCCGGCAGCGACGGCACCACCACCGCCGTGGCGTCCCCCAACGGCGACGTCATCGCCTTCGACGACACCGGCAAGGTGAAGTGGAAGGTCCGCGCCACCAGCGACGTCGCCATCCCGCCGGTTGTCGGCTACGGCATCGTCGTTGTTCGCAGCGGCGACTATCGTATCCAGGCCTTCGACGCCAACAGCGGCGAGCGCGTCTGGAGCGTGCAGCGTCCCGGCCCCTCGCTTGCGTTGCGCAGCGTTGCGCAAATGGTCCTGGCTGAAGGCCTGGTCATCACGGGTCTGCCTGGCGGCAAACTCCTTGCCATCGCGTCCAACAGCGGCAACGTGCAATGGGAAGGCACCGTCGCCACGCCGCGCGGCGCTGGCGACCTGGAACGCCTGACCGACGTGGTCGGCGCGCCTCGCATCGCCGGCAACCTGCTGTGCGCCGTTGCTTATCAGGGACGTATCGTTTGCTTCGACGTCACCGCCGGCGGCCGTCCGCTCTGGACGAAAGACTTCTCCAGCGTCAGCGGTCTCACCCTGGACGACCGCTTCGCGTTTTCCGCCGACCAGAACAGCGTGGTCAATGCGTTTGCGCTGGATAATGGCGGTAATCTCTGGAAGCAGGCCGCCCTGAAGAACCGCCAGGTCACCGCTCCGGCTATGCTGGGGGGGGCGCTGGCTGTCGGCGATCTGGACGGATATGTGCATTTCCTGTCGCGCAGCGACGGCAGCCTGATGGCGCGCCTGTCGGTGGGCGGCGGCGCGGTCGTGTCGCCGCCGCAGACGACGCCCCAAGGCGTGCTGGTCCAGACGGGCAATGGCAATCTCGTCCTGATCGGCACCAACTGAACCTTATAAAACAAAGCCTTTTACCGTGTCTTTCAAGCCTGTCGTTGCCCTGGTCGGCCGCCCCAATGTGGGGAAATCGACCCTTTTCAACCGCCTGACGCGATCGCGCGCCGCGCTGGTGGCCGACTATTCCGGCCTGACCCGCGATCGCCATTACGGCGAGGGCAGGGTGGGCGATATTCCGTTCATCGCCATCGATACCGGCGGCTTCGAGCCCGTGGCCAAGGACGGCATCCTGCTCGAAATGGCCCGCCAGACGCGGCAGGCCATCGCCGAGGCGGACGTCGTCGTCTTCCTGGTGGATGCGCGCGCGGGCATCAACGCGCACGACCACGAAATTGCGCAACTGCTGCGCAAATCCGGCCAGCAGCGCGTGCTGCTGGCGGTGAACAAGGCCGAAGGCATGGGCCTGGGCCCCGCCATCGCCGAGTTCCATGAACTCGGCCTCGGCCAGCCCTACCCGATTTCCGCGGCGCACGGCGACGGCATCGTCGACCTGATCGAGCTCGCGCTCAAGGATCTGGCCGAAACGCCCGCCGAAGAAGAACCGGCCGAAGAAGGCGAACACGATCACCGCATCAAGCTGGCGATCGTGGGCCGTCCCAACGTGGGCAAGTCCACCCTCATCAACACGTTCATGGGCGAAGAACGCGTCATCGCGTTCGACATGCCGGGCACGACGCGCGACGCGATCGAAATCGATTTCGACCGCGACGGCCGCCGCTACACGCTCATCGACACCGCCGGCCTGCGCAAGCGCGGCAAGGTGTTCGAGGCGGTCGAAAAGTTTTCCGTCATCAAGACCTTGCAGGCCATCGAGGCCAGCAACGTCGTGCTGCTGATGCTCGACGCGCAGACCGAAATCTCCGAGCAGGACGCGCACATCGCCGGGTTCGTGCTGGAAACCGGGCGTGCCGTGGTCGTGGCCGTCAACAAGTGGGATGGCCTGGACGGCGAAGAAAAGGAACGCATCGAGCGTGAGTTCAACCGCAAACTGCGTTTCCTGTCGTTCGCACGCGTGCACACGATCTCGGCGCTGCGCGGGCAGGGCATCAAGCCCTTGCTCAAGTCCATCAATGCCGCACACGCTGCCGCGTTTGCCAAGCTGTCCACGCCCAAGCTCACGCGCGAGCTGCAAGCTGCGGTCGAGCAGCAGCAGCCGCCGCGCAAGGGCATCTTCCGTCCCAAGCTGCGCTATGCGCACCAGGGCGGACAGAACCCGCCGCTGGTCGTCATTCACGGCAATGCGCTGGACGCGATTCCCGACTCGTACCGCCGTTACCTCGAAACGCGTTTCCGCAATGCGTTCGACTTGGCCGGTACGCCGCTGCGCATTGAATTCAAGTCCTCGCACAACCCCTACACGCAGGAAAGCTGATCCATGAGCCGTTTCTGGAGTCCCGTTGTCGGGACGCTCAGTCCGTATGTGCCGGGCGAGCAGCCCAAGCTTCAGAATCTGGTCAAGCTGAACACCAACGAGCATCCTTACGGGCCATCACCCAAGGTGCTCGATGCGATCCGCGCGGCTTGCGACGACACGCTCAAGCTCTATCCGGATCCGTCCTCGGATCGCCTGCGCGAGGCCATCGCAACGGCAGTCGGCGCGCAGCCGCAGCAGGTGTTCGTGGGCAACGGATCCGACGAGGTGCTGGCGCACGCATTTCTTGCGCTGCTCAAGCATGATCGGCCGCTGCGCTTTCCCGACATCACCTACAGTTTCTACCCGGTGTATTGCGGCCTGTACGACATCGCGTTCGAAACGATGCCGCTCACCGCGGATTTCCGGATCGACGTTGAAGACTACCTGCCGGCCCGCCACGGTCAGGCCGGCGCCATCATCTTTCCGAACCCCAATGCCCCCACCGGCCGCGCGCTCAGCGCCGCCGACGTCGAGCGCATCGTGGCCGGCAACCCGGACACGGTCGTCGTCGTGGACGAGGCGTACGTGGATTTCGGCGCCGAATCGGTGATCCCGCTGGTTTCGCGGTACGACAACCTGCTGGTGGTGCAGACGCTTTCCAAGTCGCGCTCGCTGGCCGGATTGCGCGTGGGCTTTGCCGTCGGCAGCGCCGCGCTCATCGATGGCCTGGAGCGGGTAAAGAACAGTTTCAACTCCTACCCCATCGATCGGCTGGCATCCGCCGGCGCAGTGGCGGCCCTGGAGGATACGGAGTATTTTGAGCAGACCCGCAACGCCGTGATCGAAACCCGGACGCGCATGACGGCAGGGCTGGAGTCGCTGGGCTTCGAGGTGCTCCCGTCGGCGGCGAACTTCGTGTTCGCACGCCACCCGGAAAAGGACGCCGCGACGCTCGCCGCCGCTCTGCGTGAACGCAGCATCATCGTGCGTCATTTCCGTCATGCGCGGATCGACCAATTCCTGCGCATCACGGTGGGTACGGAAGGCCAATGCGACATGCTTCTGCAAGCGCTCGACAAGATCCTGCAGGCGTGATTTCAAGGGCTTTTCAGCTGGAAAACTCTGGTCTCATTTTTGCTTCCCGGCCAAGTAGCACGGGCCGGGAAAACCCTGTAGAGTACGTGTTTCGGCGTGCTCCACCAGTACAAAAAGCGCGTCATCACTCAATAACAAACAAATGGAGCCTGGCCAATGAGCAATAAAGGGCAAACTCTGCAAGATCCGTTCCTCAACACGCTGCGCAAGGATCATGTGCCCGTGTCGATCTACCTCGTGAACGGCATCAAGCTTCAAGGGCAAATCGAATCCTTCGACCAATACGTGGTGCTGCTGCGCAATACGGTCACCCAAATGGTCTACAAGCACGCCATCTCGACCGTCGTCCCCGCGCGTGCCGTCAATTTTCAAGTGGAAGTCCCTGCTGAGTAATCTCGCTCCAGCTTTACCTTTTATTGCCCGCCAGACGGTTCCCGTCGGCGGGCATTTTCGCTTTGGCTCGAATATGGTGCATGTATGCGCGCTCTGATCATCAGTGTGGATCTCGGTGATCCGGACTTCACGGCGCACGCCGAGGAATTCGCCATGCTGGCCAAGGGCGCGGGCGCCGAAATCGTCGGCACCCTGACGGCCCGCCGCGATCGTCCGGACGCCAAGTTCTTCATCGGCTCCGGCAAGGCCGACGAGGGCGTCGCGATGGCGCAGGCGCTGCTCGCCGATATCGTCCTTTTCGATCAGCCTTTGTCGCCCGCCCAGCAACGCAACCTTGAACGCGCTTTCAATTTGCGCGTCGTGGATCGCGTCGCGCTCATCCTGGATATCTTCGCGCTGCGCGCCAAGAGCCACGAAGGCAAGCTGCAGGTCGAACTGGCCCAGCTCCAGCATCTGGCCACGCGCCTCACGCGCATGTGGAGCCACCTGGAGCGGCAGCGTGGCGGCATCGGGATGCGCGGCCCCGGCGAATCCCAGCTCGAAATGGACCGCCGCATGATCGGCGCCAAGGTCAAGACGCTGCGCGAACGGCTCGACAAAGTCGAGCGCCAGCGCATCACCCAACGGCGCGCCCGCGCGCGGGGTGGTGCACTGTCGGTGTCCCTGGTCGGCTATACCAACGCCGGCAAGTCGACGCTGTTCAACGCGCTGACCCGGGGCGACGCCTACGCCGCCGACCAGCTCTTCGCCACGCTGGATACAACGACGCGCCGCATCTGGATCGAAGGCGCCGGATCGGTGGTGGTGTCAGACACCGTGGGCTTCATCCGCGACCTGCCTCACAACCTGATCGCTGCCTTCCGGGCCACCCTCGAAGAAACCGTGCATGCCGACCTGCTGCTGCATGTGGTGGACTCGGCCAGCCCGCAGCGGGATGAGCAGATTTTCGAAGTGAATAAGGTCCTCGCCGAAATAGGCGCTGCCGCGATTCCAACCATTCTGGTATACAACAAGATCGACCGGGCGGGATTGGAACCGCGGGTGGAGCGCGATGCACATGGTACGATTGCGCGAGTATTTGTAAGCGCCACCGAGCGCGCCGGTTTGGATGCGTTGCGCGGGGCAATTGCGGAGACCGGACAGATTGTGGGAAACAATGCCGCGAATTATCAAACTCTTCAATCTGAATGACCCCGGTTGGGGTCGTGGAAACAACAATGGCTCCGAGCCGCCGCCCAAGCGGCCCCAAGGCAACGGAGACGGCCCTCCTGACCTGGACGAGGTCTGGCGCGATTTCAACAATCGCATCGGGAACCTGTTCGGGCGCAAGGGCGGTGGCGGCAATAACCGCCCCGGCAACCGTGGCGGCATAACGCCGCCATCCCCGCGTGGCACACGCATCGGCCTGGGCGTTATTGCCCTGGTCGCGGCCGGCATCTGGCTGGCCAGCGGCTTTTACATCGTGCAAGAAGGCCAGGTCGCGGTCGTGACCCAGTTCGGCAAATACAAGAGCACGTCGCAAGCCGGTTTCCAGTGGCGTCTGCCGTACCCCATTCAAAGCCATGAAATCGTCAACGTGTCGCAACTGCGCACGTTCGAAGTCGGTTTCCGTGGCGGCGCGCGCAACAAGGTCCTGCCCGAAGCGCTGATGCTCACGACGGACGAGAACATCGTCGATATGCAGTTCGTCGTCCAGTACCGCCTGAAGGCGGATGGCGCGCCCGACTATCTCTTCAAGACGCGCGACCCGGACGAGTCCGTGCGCCAGGCATCCGAAACCGCCATGCGCGAAGTCGTAGGCAAGCAGTCGATGGACTTCGTGCTGTACGAAGGCCGTACGACGGTGGCTTCCCAAGTCCAGGCGCTGATGCAGCAGATCCTCGATCGATACCAGACGGGCGTGCAGATCAGCACCGTCGCCATCCAGAACGTGCAGCCGCCCGAGCAAGTGCAGGCCGCGTTCGACGACGCCGTCAAGGCCGGTCAGGATCGCGAGCGCCAGATCAACGAAGGCCAGGCCTACGCCAATCAGGTCGTGCCGTTGGCCAGCGGTCAGGCATCGCGCATGACGGAACAGGCTGAAGGTTACAAGGCCAAGGTCGTCGGCGATGCGCAAGGTAATACGTCGCGCTTCACCAGCATCCTGGGCGAATACGAAAAGTCGCCTCAAGTCATGCGCCAGCGCATGTACCTGGAAAGCATGCAGGACATCTTCACCCGCGCCAGCAAGGTCATGGTCGACACCAAGAGCAACAACAACATGTTGTATTTGCCCCTGGACAAGATCATGCATCTGGCCGCTCAGGACGCAGGCAAGTCGAACATCGGCAGCTCCGGCTCGCCCGTGTCCAATGCGCCTGTCCAGCAGCCTCCGCGCGGTACGGCCGCGCCGGTGCCGCAGCCTTCCGGCAGCAGCAATAGCAACACGCTGCCCCGCGACCGTATGTCGCGCTAATCCGGAGGAGTCCTGAACATGAATCGTCTTATGCCCATCCTGGTCGGCCTGCTCATCGTGCTGGCCCTCCTTTCCTCCAGCGTTTTCGTGGTGCGCGAGCGCGACTATGCCTTGGTGTTCTCGCTGGGCGAGGTCCGCCGCGTCATCAGCGAACCTGGCCTTTACTTCAAGGTTCCGCCGCCTTTCCAGAATGTCGTCACGCTCGACAAGCGCATTCTGACCATCGAAACCAACGAAGCCGAGCGCATCCAGACTTCCGAAAAGAAGAACCTGCTGATCGACTCCTACGTCAAGTGGCGCATTGCGGATCCCCGCGTGTTCTACGTGACGTTCGGCGGCAACGAGCGCGCGGCCCAAGAGCGTCTGCAGGCTCAGATCCGCGACGCCCTGAACGCGTCGGTCAACGTGCGCACCGTTCGGGACGTGGTCTCGACCGAACGCGACAAGATCATGACGGAGATCCTGGAAAACGTCGCCAAGCGTGCCGAGCCCCTGGGCGTGCAGATCGTCGACGTGCGCCTGCGCCGCATCGAGTTCGCACCGGAAATTTCCGAGTCGGTCTACCGCCGCATGGAAGCCGAGCGTACCCGCGTCGCCAACGAGCTGCGTTCCATCGGCGCCGCCGAAGGCGAGAAGATCCGCGCCGAAGCCGATCGCCAGCGCGAGGTCATCGTGGCTCAGGCGTACGCCAAGGCCCAGGGCATCATGGGTGAGGGGGACGCCGCAGCGGCAGCCATCTACGCCCAAGCCTATGGCAAGAACCCGGACTTCTACACGTACTACAAGAGCCTGGAAGCCTATCGCGCATCGTTCTCCAAGCCGGGCGATGTGCTGGTCGTGGACCCCAGCTCCAGCTTCTTCCAGTTCATGAAGGATCCGGCGGGCGCTGCCTTGGCGCCGGTCACCGTGCCGGCCAAGTGATCTCCCTTGGCTAGCACGAACGAAAAGCCCCTCGGGTTCCCGAGGGGCTTTTCTGCTTCAGGCGGGACAGTTTCCGCCCGGTATCGGGGACGCGGTTGGGTAGCCTGACCACGCCTGTCCCGCGAGTGGCGCTCGCCGCTGAACCATGTACAATACCGCGTAAGCTAGAAAACATTCCGCAGCGGCTGAGCGGGCTTACGCCCCTCAGCCGCTTTTCGTTTGGGCGACGCCCACGCATCACTTGGCGTTATTCAGGTAAACACATTCATGGGTAACTGGCTGCTGCCCGAAAGCCTTGCCGACGTACTTCCGGCAGAGGCTCGGCGCATCGAGGAACTGCGCCGCGAACTTCTCGATCTCTACCGTACTTACGGGTTCGAGCTGGTCGCGCCGCCCCTGGTCGAGTACATCGATTCATTGCTGTCGGGCACCGGCAGCGATCTGGATCTGCGCACCTGCAAGCTGGTCGACCAGCTTTCGGGCCGCACGCTGGGCGTGCGCGCGGACATGACTCCCCAGGTCACGCGCATCGACGCGCACTTGCTGAACCGCGCGGGCGTCACCCGCCTGTGTTATTGCGGCAACGTGCTGCATGCGCGCCCCTCGGACTTGCTGTCCAGCCGCGAACTGCTGCAGATCGGCGCTGAAATCTACGGCCATGCCGGATTCGAAGCCGACCTCGAAATCATCCAGCTCGTGCTGGAAACGGTTGCCATCGCTGGCGTGCGCAATCCGCGCCTGGACTTGTGTCATTCCGGTGTGCTGCGCGCCATCCTGAAGTCGGACCCGGCAGCGGCCGAACTGGCGCAGGACGCCATCCGGCTGATGCGCGACAAGGATGTACCCGGATTGGGTGAGCTCGTGGCGCGCGCGCCCGGCATCCGTCCGGAAACGTTGAAGGCGCTGCAGTTGCTGCCCACGTTGTACGGTGGTCCCGAAGTGCTCAAGGTTGCCCGCCGCGACCTGCCGGCACTGCCGGGTGTCGCCGAGGCGCTCGACGCGCTTCAGGCGGTGGTGGATGCGATGCCGAACGTGTCGTTCAGTGTGGATCTGGCCGACGTGGGGGGTTACGCGTACCACACGGGCGTCAAGTTCGCCCTGTACGCCGAAGGCTGGCACGACGCGTTGGTCAGCGGTGGCCGCTACGACGACGTCAGCCGCGCGTTCGGCCGCGCGCGTCCGGCCACTGGCTTCAGTCTTGATTTACGCAAGCTGGCGGCGGGTCTGCCGCCAGCGGAAAGGGCGCGAGCGGTTCGTGCGCCCTGGGGGCAAGCCCCCGCTCTGACCGAGGCGGTTCGCCGCTTGCGCCGGTCAGGGGAAATCGTCGTTCAGGTATTGCCCGGTCACGAGCAGGATCAGGACGAATTCGTTTGCGATCGCGAGCTGGCGCTGCAGGATGGCGTCTGGACGGTCAAAACGCTGTGACTAACTCCCTCTCGGAAACGAGAGGGCCGCGGGGAGATTTCCGGATTTCCCGAGAAACTCGAAATTGATTCGTATCATGAGCAAGAACGTAGTCGTAATCGGCACCCAATGGGGTGACGAGGGCAAGGGCAAGATCGTCGACTGGCTGGCGGAATCCGTCCAGGGCGTGGTCCGCTTCCAGGGCGGTCACAATGCCGGCCATACGCTGTGGATCAATGGCAAGAAGACGATTCTTCGCCTGATCCCGTCCGGCATCATGCACCCCGGTGTCACCTGCTTCATCGGCAATGGCGTCGTGCTGTCCCCGGAGGCCCTGCTCAAGGAAATCGAAGAGCTGGAGGCCGCCGGCCTGGATGTGCGTTCGCGCCTACAGATCTCCGAGATCTGCCCGCTGATCCTGCCGTACCACGTCGCCATCGACAAGGCGCGTGAAGCACGCAAGGGCGAGGGCAAGATTGGCACTACCGGTCGCGGCATCGGCCCGGCCTACGAAGACAAGGTCGCCCGCCGTGCCCTGCGCGTGCAAGATCTCTTCAATCCTTCGCTGTTCGACGAAAAGCTCGCCGAAGTGCTGGATTACCACAACTTCGTGCTGACCAAGTACCTGGGCGCAGAAGCCGTTTCGGCCAGCGAAGTCCGCGATCAAGCCATGGCGCTCGCGCCGGCCATCGCCCCGATGGTCAAGGATGTCTCGAGCAACCTGTATGCCATGCAGCAGGAAGGCAAGCGCCTCCTGTTCGAAGGTGCGCAAGGCGCGTTGCTGGACGTCGATCACGGCACGTACCCCTTCGTCACCAGCAGCAACTGCGTGGCAGGTGCGGCCTCGGCCGGCGCCGGCGTGGGTCCCCAGCAACTGGATTACGTCCTGGGCATCACCAAGGCGTACACCACGCGCGTCGGCTCCGGCCCGTTCCCCACGGAACTGGTCGACGAGATCGGCACCCGCCTGGCCACGATCGGCAAGGAATTCGGTTCGGTCACGGGCCGTCCGCGCCGTTGCGGCTGGTTCGACGGCGCGGCGCTGAAGCGCTCGGTTCGCCTGAACGGCATTTCCGGTCTGTGCATCACCAAGCTTGACGTGCTGGACGGTCTGGAAACCATCCAGTTGGGCGTCGGTTATCGCGTCAACGGCGAATTCCGCGACGTGCTGCCTTACGGCGCGCACGCCGTGGCGCAGGCGCAACCGGTGCTCGAAGAGCTGCCCGGCTGGAGCGAGTCCACCGTCGGCATCACCGAATACGCCAAGCTGCCCGCCGCGGCGCGCCGCTATCTCGAGCGTGTGGCGGAAGTCTGCGGTGTGCCGATCGACCTGGTGTCCACCGGCCCGGACCGCAACGAGACCATTGTTTTGCGTCATCCCCTGAAGGGCTGACATCGGGTTATTATTCCCAAGGCCGCCGCCGGTCATACCGGCGGCGGCCTTTTCGTATTTTTGTGCAGGAGATGCTTGCCTATGAGCACGCCGACCAGTGACGATAGCCATCTGTGGGTAACGTGGGACGATTACAACCGCTTGATCGAGCGCCTTACTTTGCAGGTGCATCAGTCGGGCTGGAAGTTTGACAAGATTCTTTGCCTGGCGCGCGGCGGTATGCGTGTGGGCGACGTCATGTCGCGTATTTTTGATGTGCCGCTGGGCATTCTTGCCACCAGCAGCTATCGCGAGGCAGCCGGCACCAAACAAGGCGACATGGACATCGCCCAGTTCATCACCATCACCCGCGGCACGCTTTCCGGCCGGGTGTTGCTGGTGGACGACATGGTTGATACCGGCAAGACGTTCAACAAGGTGTTCGATCACCTGAAGAGCCAGTTCGCCGACATCACCGAATTGCGCAGCGCCGTGCTGTGGTGGAAGGGGCATTCCCTGGCAACGCCCGACTATTACGTCGAGAAGCTGCCCACGAATCCCTGGATTCACCAGCCGTTTGAAGACTACGACAGCTTACGTCCCCATCAACTGGAAGCCTGGATCCGCAAGGGTTCCCAGAGCTGATGGCGGGCGGGCAGGGGCGGGGTGCTGGGCGCAGTCGGGCTCTGGCAGTAGGCAAACCGTCCTTACCCATGCTAGAATCGCTGGTTATCGCTAAACCGAACTTGGCTTGTTACTCTCTGGGTAGTCTTTGGGTAACGGAAACAGCCAGCTCAAACCCGGGCGAAAGCATGCCCGGGTTGCGCTTTCGAGGCGTTGCTGGAAAAGCAAGCCAGGTTTGTCATCAACTTTGTTACCCTACAAGCAGGCCAATTACTTTATGCCTATCGTTCGACTGAAGGAAAACGAACCGTTTGAAGCCGCTCTGCGCCGCTTCAAGCGCACCATCGAAAAGACCGGTTTGCTCACCGAACTGCGCTCGCGCGAGTTCTACGAGAAGCCCACCGCCGAGCGCAAGCGCAAGCATGCCGCCGCCGTGAAGCGCCACTACAAGCGCATCCGTAGCCAACAACTGCCCCCGCGCCTGTATTGATTTCTGATTCCCGAATCTATTGATTCCAGAATCATTCATCCAGGATTTGCTCGCCCGAGTCGACGTCGTCGACGTTGTCGGGCGATATGTGCAGTTGCGAAAGGGTGGGGCCAACTTGCTTGGCCTGTGCCCCTTTCATAACGAAAAAAGCCCCTCGTTCACTGTCAGCCCCACCAAGCAGTTCTATCACTGCTTCGGATGCGGTGCACACGGCAGCGCCATCACCTTCCTGATGGAACATACGGGCGCCAGTTTCCCCGACGCCGTGCGCACGCTCGCGGCGTCGGCGGGAATGACGGTCCCCGAAGAAAACCGCAGTCCCCGGCAGCAGCAGGAATCGGCGCGCCGCAAGGCCGAAGAGTCCCGCCATACGCAGGTGCTCGATGCGGCCCAAGCTCACTACCTGAAACAGTTGCGTGCTTCGCCCGCCGCCGTCCGCTATTTGAAGCAGCGCGGCCTGACGGGCGAAATTGCCGCGCATTTCGGTTTGGGCTGGTCCGGTACCGACCGCCACGGCCTGTCCCACGTATTTCCCAACTACGAAGACCCCACGCTGGTGGAGTCCGGACTCGTCATCGAGTCCGAGGACGGGCGCCGCTACGACCGCTTCCGCGAGCGGGTGATGTTCCCGATCCGCAACGCGCGCGGCAGCCTCATCGGGTTTGGCGGCCGCATCATCGGCAAAGGCGAGCCCAAGTACCTCAATTCGCCCGAGACGCCCCTGTTTTCAAAAGGGCAGGAGCTCTACGGCCTGTGGGAGGCGCGCCAAGCCATCCGGCAGGAAGGCCAGGTCATCGTCGTCGAAGGCTACATGGACGTGGTCGGGCTGGCGCAGCAGGGCATCGCCAATGCCGTCGCCACGCTGGGCACCGCCACCACCCCGGATCACGTCAAGAAGCTGCTGCGGTCCAGCGACAAAGTCATCTTCAGCTTCGACGGTGACAAGGCCGGACGGCGTGCAGCGTGGCGCGCGCTGCAGGCCTGTCTGCCGGTTCTCAGGGACGATATCGCGATCCGCTTTCTGTTCCTTCCGGCCGAGCATGATCCCGATTCGTATGTGCGCGAATTGGGGGCCGAAGCATTCCGCGCCTGTCTGGGCGATGCCGTGGCGCTGTCCCGGTTCCTCCTGGATGAGCTTGCATCGCACCACAACATGAACGAAGCCGAAGGCCGCGCCAGTTGCCTTCACGAAGCCAAGCCGCTGTTGTCGGCAATTCCCGAATGTGCGCTGCGTGTGCAGATCGAACGGGAAATGGCGAAGCTGGTTCAACTGACGCCCGAGGAAATGGCGCAGGTCTTGGCGCAGCAACCCGCGAAACCGTTCGCACCCGGCCCGCGGCCAGCGCCCGGCGCGGGTGAAGCCGGAATGCCTTCGGGTAGCGAGCCCGGTCATGACGGCGGTCCGCCCGACATGGGGTACGACTTCGGCAACCACGACTTCAGCGACATTCCGGCGGACGAGTCGGACTTCACCGATTACGGCCAGTACGCCTCGCACGGCGACGAGCCGGGCGGCGGCGCGGGCGGCTGGCAACAAGGCGGCAAGCAGGAGTGGAAGGGTAAAAGCGACTGGAAAGGTAAGGGCGACTGGAAGGGCAAGGGCGATTGGAAAGGTGGCAAGGGCAACTGGAAAGGCCGGCGTGACAACGACGTTGGCGGCTTCGAGGGGCGCCGCACCATGCCGTCCCTGGCCAAGCGCCTGTTGAGCCTGTTGCTTGCTCATCCCGAACTGGTTGACTCCATGGGGGATCAGCAGCTTGAAGTCATCGACCATGGCCCCCATCTAGGATTGGTACGGGACCTGATCATGCTGGCGCAAACCAGCGGTGCGCGCCATGTTGGCGCGTTGCTGGAAGCCGCTGAGCCCGATTCGGACCTTGCCACTGTCTTGAAAGGTCTGCGGGCGGACATGCTCGCGCAGGAAGACCTGCCTGATCCCCAGACGGAATGGGACGACGCGTTACGGCGAATCGAATTCGATTCGGCGAAATCGGAAATGGCCAAGCTGGCGGCTTCAGGGCTTGCTTCGGAGGAAGCGCGCAAACGCTATCTGGAGCTATCTAGCCGTATGACGGTGTTGAAAGGTGCTGGGTTGCGCTAAATACGCTAAAATCAAAGGTTTTCCGCTCATGCGGGGCGCCGTAGTGCGCTGGTCGTGGCTTGCCGCCATTGCCAGTTGTAGCCCGACTGTTGCATGATCGACAAAATTGACGGTCGGTATGGAAGTTGATTGTTCGCCATTCCGATACAGCAGTAGCAGGAACGTGAAATGTAGTTCGGCATCGGAATCTATTCCGGATGCCGGAATCAAATACTTATTGTGCCAATTGGACGAGAGCGGCTAGCCGCTCGGGCACCCGGTAGTTGAACGCTTCAAAAAATCCGGGATCGTGTGTCCAGATGCGTGTGTCCAAATTGTTACATGGTTAATTAATATAGCTGAGCGGTGGATCAAAAGCAGTTCAGCGGCGGTCATTCCGCGTGGCGTTAGTGGTTCGGGTGCTGTGTATACCTAGCTGCTTGGGGCAATGGCCCGATAAGCAAGCAAAGCCTATTTATAGGCAGGCAGCCCCCCCAACGTCCGGAACCTGCCGATGAATGAGGTCATGCACGTCTTGCGCCAGAACGGTAAAGCACCCGGTACGGCGCCAGAAGGGCTCGAAAGAGCCGGTGCTGCGAACAACGCAGCCGCGTGAACTCTGCCGATCCACCAGATTTACCCGTATTCCAAGCCGCCCCGGGTCCGTACCCGGCGCGGCGTTATGCGGTGCAACATGCCCAAACGGGTTGCGACGACCACGGAAGCGACTATGACCAAATCCACCGGCAAATCCTCCTCTGCAATTGATGCGGCCGAAACCCAGGCTGTGGCGCCCAAGCGCGCCGTCAGCATGGCCGCGGAAAAAGCGCCCGCCAAGACGGCGGTGAAGGTCGCCAAGCCCGCTGTCAAGACGGCCGCCAAGAAGGCAGCCAAGACGGCCGTTGCCGCGGACAAGCCTGAAAAGGTGACGAAGGCCCGCGCCAAGAAGGCCGAAGACAAGCTTGCCGACCTGGTCGGCAGCGCGCGCCCCGCACCGAGCGGCCGCCGTCCG
The DNA here is from genome assembly GCF_002418565.1 of Achromobacter sp. UBA5777. Lineage (NCBI taxonomy): Bacteria > Pseudomonadati > Pseudomonadota > Betaproteobacteria > Burkholderiales > Alcaligenaceae > Achromobacter > Achromobacter sp. UBA5777. The sequence continues at coordinate 23,958 of NZ_DIEJ01000126.1, forward strand.
GGCCGCCCCGCCAAGAACGCCAACAACGACTCCGACGGTTTCGATGATCCGATGGACGGCGAAGGCGAAGTCCTGCCCGACCTGAAGCCGCCGAAGCGCGGCGGCAAGCGCGGCAAGGCCGATCCCAAGGATCTGATTGCCCGCGGTCCCGTCACGCCGGAAGAATACGAAGCGCGCCGCAATCGCCTGAAGCAGCTGATCAAGCTGGGCAAGGACCGCGGCTACCTGACCTACGGCGAAATCAACGATCATCTGCCCGACGATCTGGTCGACGCGGAAGCTATCGACGGCATCATCAGCACGTTCAGCGACATGGGTATCGCGGTCTATGACCAGGCCCCCGACGCCGAAACCCTGTTAATGAGCGAGAACGCGCCGGTGGCGTCCAACGACGACGACGTCGAGGACGAAGCCGAAGCCGCGCTCACGACCGTGGACTCCGATTTTGGCCGCACCACCGACCCGGTCCGCATGTACATGCGCGAAATGGGCTCGGTCGAGCTGCTGACCCGTGAAGGCGAAATCGAAATCGCCAAGCGCATCGAAGACGGCCTGAAGCACATGGTCATGGCCATCTCGGCCTGCCCGACCACCATCAACGAAATCCTGGCCCACATCACCCGCGTGCGTGAAGGTCAGGCGCAGATCGACGAAGTCGTCGACGGGCTGGTCGATCCGGAAGACGGCGAAGAATACGCCGGTGCCGGTGTCACCGCGGACGAAGACGAAAGCGACGACGGCCCCGCCGGCGGCATGTCCAGCAAGCAGCTGGAAGACCTGCGCGTCAAGGCCCTGGCCAAATTCGACGAGGTCAACAAGCAGTTCGACAAGATGCGCCTGTCGTACGAGAAGGACGGCTATAAGTCAGACATCTACGTGCGTGCCCAGGAATCCATCCAGAACGAACTGATGGGCATCCGCTTCACCGCCAAGATGGTGGAAAAGCTGGCCGATACGCTGCGCAACCAGGTTGAAGAAGTCCGTCAGCTCGAGCGCGCTGTCCTGCATACGTGTGTGGACCGGGCCGGCATGCCGCGCCTGCACTTCATCAAGGTGTTCCCCGGCAACGAAACGAACCTGCAGTGGGTCGTCGACGAAGTGGCCGCTGGCCATCCGTACGCCGAAACGCTGGAGCGCCAGATTCCCGCCGTGCAGGAACTGCAGCAAAAGCTGATCGACCTGCAAACGCGCGTTGTGCTGCCGCTGAAGGACCTGAAGGACGTCAACAAGCGCATGGCCACCGGCGAAGCCAAGGCTCGCAAGGCCAAGCGCGAAATGACCGAAGCCAACCTGCGTCTGGTGATCTCGATCGCCAAGAAGTACACGAACCGTGGCCTGCAGTTCCTGGATCTGATCCAGGAAGGCAACATCGGCCTGATGAAGGCCGTGGACAAGTTCGAATACCGTCGCGGCTACAAGTTCTCGACCTACGCAACGTGGTGGATCCGTCAGGCCATCACGCGCTCCATCGCCGACCAGGCACGCACCATCCGTATTCCGGTTCACATGATCGAAACGATCAACAAGATGAACCGCATCAGCCGTCAGATTCTGCAGGAAACCGGCGCTGAGCCGGATCCCGCGACGCTGGCGCAGAAGATGGATATGCCCGAGGACAAGATCCGCAAGATCCTGAAGATCGCCAAGGAACCGATCTCCATGGAAACGCCCATCGGTGACGACGACGATTCGCACCTGGGTGATTTCATCGAAGACACGTCCACGCTGGCGCCTTCGGACGCAGCGCTGCATGGTTCGATGCGCGACGTGGTCAAGGAAGTGCTAGACTCTCTGACCCCGCGTGAAGCCAAGGTCCTGCGCATGCGTTTCGGTATCGAAATGAGCACCGACCAGACCCTGGAAGAAGTGGGCAAGCAGTTCGACGTCACGCGCGAGCGCATCCGCCAAATAGAGGCTAAAGCGCTGCGCAAGCTGCGTCACCCCAGCCGGGCCGACAAGCTGAAGAGCTTCCTGGAAGGGCAGTAAATTTCCTGGGCCTCTAGCTCATGCCTGGTTAGAGCAGCGGACTCATAATCCGTTGGTGCCGAGTTCGACTCTCGGGGGGCCTACCAAAGAAATCCTGAGAAATCAGGTACCGCAGCCGCCTGCAATGGCGGCTGTTTTCATTTCTGGCGTCCATGCGTACGAGAAGGCTCAATGACCGCGCATCGTCGACTGTTCCGTATTGGTAACTCCGCGTAATACTGCCTCGTCCAAAAGGACTATTCCTCAATAATCCTCGAAACCGCTCACGGCTGTGGGCGATGAGGGGAGGCCCATCCGCCCCGTCTGATGTTTGGCATGTGCTGATACCGAAGCCCGATCGGAGGAAGTTTCATGAAAAACAACGCTTTGCACGCCGGCGTGCTTTCTCGCTCGTCGCTGCTCCCTCTCCTGGCATTTCCTTGGCTATCGGCCGCTCAAATCACCATCGAGAGCGGGCAGACGGTATCCGTCCCGGGCACGCAGGCTTCCCCTTGGAACATAAGTACTTCTCTCCTTGTCGGTAACGCGGGAACCGGAACCCTGAACGTGTTGAGTGGCGGCCTGGTGAGCAGCCCCGACGCTTACCTGGGGGGTATTTCCGGCGGCGCCGGGTTGGTCTCGGTGACCGGACCGAACGCGCGATGGGAGGTGTCCGTCAACGGCTTGAGCACGCTGAATGTCGGCTGGAGTGCGGCGGGGACACTGACGGTTGCCGGTGGTGGCGTGGTCCAGAGTCAGCGCGCCACGCTCGGGGAATTCGACGATGGCGTAGGCGTTGTGACCGTCACTGGCGCGGGCTCGCAATGGATAAACAATCAGCTGCTCTTCATCGGGATGTCGGGTGAGGGGCGTTTGACCATCGCGGACGGCGGCTATGTTTCGACGGGCTCAGGCTCCATTGGCGTCTTTGGCGGCAAAGGAGCGGTGACGGTTAGCGGGGCCAATTCTCAGTGGCTTTCCGGCTCGCCCATTCAGATTGGCTCGTTCGGAAATGGCAGCCTGACGATCTCGGAAGGCGGGAAGGTGATCGCTCCCGGCGCGCTGATAGGCTCGACAACTTCCGGGATCGGCAAGCTTGTCATCGGCAGCGATGTGGGCACTGCGCCGGTCGCGCCGGGCACGCTGGAAACCACGCGCGTTTCATTTGGCCCGGGCGACAGCCGGGTGATTTTCAATCACACGTCTTCCAGTTATGTGTTCGACGCGACGATCAATAATGGCGCCACCAATGCCGCGGGGTCCAATACTGGATTGGTCGGCGGCGGGCGGCTGGAAGCGCTGGCGGGCCGCACGATCCTGAATGCGGATCACGGGGACTTTACGGGTGTCGCGCGAATAGGCGGCGCGGGCGTTCTTCAGGTCAATCGCGATCTGTCGGGCGCGTCGATGCAGATTCTCACGGGCGGTACGTTGGAAGGGCGCGGACGGGTGGGCAGTGTCGTCAACGCAGGCACCGTATCGCCCGGGGCGTCGTTGGGCACGCTGACCATCAGCGGAAACTACACGGGTAGCAGCGGTTCGCTGCTGCAGCTGGAGACGGTGCTTGGCAATGATGCGTCGCCCGCTGACAAACTGGTTGTGACGGGCAATGTGGCGGGTAATACCGCCGTCAAAGTCATTAACCTGAGTGGCGGCGGGGCGCAGACGGTAAACGGCATTCGCGTTATTGAGGTCGGCGGCGCGTCGCCCGCAAATGCGTTCACCCTTCAGGGCGATTACCGGACCGAAAACGGTCAGCAAGCCGTGATCGCCGGCGCGTATGCGTACACGCTTGAACACGGCGGCAGCGAGACGCCCGCGGATGGTCACTGGTACCTCGTATCCGAGTTCAGGGAGCCCGGGACGGCTCCCGAACCGGAACCAGGGCCCGGACCCGGACCCATTCCTGAACCCGAACCCGAACCCGAACCCGGGCCTGGCGCACCGGTGGAGGAAATTCCCGGCACGCCCGAAGAGGGGCCGCGCTATCAGCCTGGCATATCGCTTTTCGAGCAGTATCCCCAGGTGCTCGCTTCCCTCAATACGGTGCCGACGTTGCAGCAACGCATCGGAAACCGGATCTGGCGAACTGACGGTCAGTTGCCCGCAGGCGGGGAAAAATACGGGGGGTGGGCTCGCATCCAAGGCTCCACCAGTTCAATGAACCCGGCACAGTCGGCGACGAAGTCGAGCCGGGATATCGATCTGTGGAAGCTGCAAACCGGCATTGACGTCGTGGCGAACCGCCGGCCGGATGGGGCGATGTTGGTGGCCGGCGTGAATCTTTCTCATGGCAACGCGTCCGCCGATATTGCGTCTCCGTATGGCCGGGGCAAGATCGACACGACAGGCACGGGCGTGGGCGCAAGCCTGACGTGGTACGGCGCCAGCGGGTTCTACGTGGATGGACAATTGCAGGCCATGTGGTTCGACAGCGATATCTCTTCGCGCACGATCGGGCGTGATGAGGTGAAGGGCAACAACGGAAACGGCGTCGCCATCTCGGTGGAGACGGGCTATCGCTATGACATCGGCAAGGGGTTCTCGCTGACTCCGCAGGCGCAGCTGATTCGGTCTCGCGTGGACTTCGACAGTTTCACGGACCCGTTTGGCGCGAAGGTGCGGCTTGACGATGGCGACAGTCTGACCGGACGTTTGGGCGTGTCGCTCGACTATGAACCTGAGTCTTCTGGTGCGAAGGGCGCGGCGGGGCGAACGCATGTGTACGCCATCGCGAATCTCTATAACGAGTTCATGAATGGCACAAACGTCAACGTGGCCGGCGTGGCTTTTCGAAGCCGGGATGAGCGTCTGTGGGCCGAGCTTGGCGTCGGTGGAACCTACCTGTGGAACAAGGGGCGCTACGGTGTGTATGGCAACCTGAGCGTAGCCGGCGCCACCAACAACATGAGCGACAACCATTCCGTGGGCGGCATGATCGGGTTTCGCGTGCAATGGTAGAGATCGTCCAGGGCTCGTACCCGAAAGGGCAATAAGCGCCCGCGAATAGCAAATCCCCGCCAGCAGGCCCCCCAAATGGAAGAGCGCCCCAGCTCAAGATGAGTCTGAGGCGCTCCTGCCCGGCTTCGCACGCGATGGGTGTCAGACAGCCCGGCAACTCCAATCTACTGCTGGCAATCCGGCCCGGCAATAGGGGAAACCCTTGCGATAAACGGGGTTGAATCATCTTCGACGCCAGGTTCCTCGATAGGCGCGCGCGTCAAGGTGCGGGGGCAGATTTGTCCGTCTCGGCATCCACGAATTGTCCGCCGGCCGCCGGCTGGCGACACTGGCCTCCACGTTCATTGCACGGGAGAGCAGACATGTGGGGGCATCGAAAGCGCCAATTGGGCCAAGGTATGACGGAGTACATTGTCGTGGTGGCGCTGGTCGCCGTCGCGGCAATCGCGGTCTATCAGTATTTCGGACAAGTCGTGCGTTCACAGACGGCGGCGATGGCCCGTGAACTGGCCGGCGAAGATGGCAGCACGCAATCCAAAGCCGCGCAGCAGGCGGCCCAGAAGGCTGCCGCGCAGACCAAGGCGCGTTCGCTCAAGTCATTTACCGGCAATGCCGAGATCGCGAATTGAGGGCGCATCCCATCATGTTCGCCGATCAACAGCGCGGCCAGGCCCTGGTCTTGGGTATTGTCATTGCGGCCGTCGGTGCGGCGTCGCTGGTGGTCCTGTACAACTTTGGCCAGACCATCGAGGCACGAAGCCGGCTCACTCATGCGGCCGACGCGGCCGCCTATAGCGGCGCGCTGGTTCAGGCCCGCGCACTCAATGCCATTGCCTACGTGAATCGCAGCCAGATCGCGCATCAGGTTGCCATGGCGCATCTGGTGACGTTGGGAGCGTCCGCGCAATATCTCGATGCGATGCAATCGCAGCGCCAGCGGGGCAATCCGCCGGCCAGCCTGATCGCCATGCTTTTCGGACCCGACGCCGGGGCGGCCTATCAGGGCGCGCGGGGGCCTTCGAATGCCGAAGGCCGGCTCGCCTCTGCGTTCGCACAACACGATCGCGTCGTGCATCAGGTGCTGGAAATGGCGGCGCGAGAGATTGTGGGTGACCTTACAGCATCACGGGATCGTGCAATGCGTGAGGTGCTGGCTGCCAACTATCCGGCGTTTGGTGAGATCAACCCTGGCGGGGCGTCCGCTGCTGCATCGCCAATTGATCTGCGACTGCTGACCGACGGGTGGCCTGGCTACACGGAGCGCCACGCCGCGACGCGCAACGCCGGATTGCGCCCTGCAACGCAAGACGCGGTGGCTCGCTATGGGTTCCTGGATCGCCGCAACGCCACACGTCGTAATCCTTGGGCTGTCAGCTCACGTTGTCCCTTGCATCGGCACGAGCTCAGGCGGCGCGGTTCGACCTGGCTGGGGCCGGACGGCCATTGGGGCGCGTTGGACACGCAGTCCTACCACGCGCTGCGCTCGAACCGTTGGATCGGCTGCTATTTTCGCGAGTACGCGATGGGATGGGGAACCGTGCAGGGCGAAAAAAGCCGTGCCCCAGACGATGTGGAATTTGTCGAAGATCCGCCTGCGGATTTTTCGCAGGAGGACTTCTGGCGGTGGGTGGAGCACGCCACCTCGTGGAACATCTTTGACGGGGCCACCAATCCGATGGCGAACTCCTACGCCATGGCGTCGGCACGGCGCTGGCCGGGACGCGGACTGCCGGCGTATCGAGAGGTCGCGTCTAAGCGTCTTGCTGAGCCCTTACGGTTTGCCATTGCGGTCAGCCTGGATTCCACCGTCGTTAAAACCACGGACGCCGACAGTGCCGTCGCCGCGCCAAATGGTCAGTTTCGCTACACCGCATTGGGGCGGACCGGCGCCGTCACGGTCAGCACCGCGGCCGAGACGCACTTTGCGCGGCCGGAACGGCGCGCCGACGGCAGGTCGGAACTGGCTACGCTCTTTTGGCCTTATTGGCAGGCTCGCCTGTCCGCGCTTACGCAGCAGGAAGCCGTGCAAACCGGGAGGCTTCGATGAAGAGGCGCGGGTCAACCGAACGCGGGCAGGCGGTGGTCGAGGCGTTGCTGATGTTGCCGCTGATGAGTGTGCTGCTCTGGGCGGTCTCCGATATCGGCGCCATGCAGTTTTCGGCGCAGCGCAACACGCAAGCCAGCCGGCAGGCTGTCATGGCGGTGGCGTTGGGGCAGCCGGCAGCAACGCTACGTGCGCCGTCCGGAATGGTCCTGACCGACGCGGCCCAGAGTTGGCCGGGGACCGCCGCGGCCGGTGCCGCGGCATTGCAGAACGACTGGTTTGGCGGGGCAATGCAGTTGCTGTCCGTGCAGACCCGTTCGCTGCCGCAGCCGGGCAACGCCATGTTTGGCTTGCCGATCTCGCGTCACATCAGTGTCGCTAGCGGAGCGGGCTATGCGCATGGCGACGCCGACGCGCAACGACGTGTAGGCGCGTCGTCGGCGGGGTGGTTGCAGGCCGGCCGGACGTCGCGGGTCGAGGCCGAGCGCATGCAGCGTCAGCTCAGCAAGGTCGAGGTCCCATGGGGGCGCCCTGCGTTGTCGCTGGATTGGCTTTCGGCGTGGCGTGACGTGGTGCCGAATGATCGGCTTGGCAAGCGTGCGGAGGACGGAAGATGAATCGGGCACGAACGTTTCCCAAGCGGTGGGGCATGTGGCGCCGCGTTGGTTTGCTCGCAGTCGGCGTTGGCCTGAGCGGTGGGTTGTTGCTGCCTCAGCGCGCCAGTGCGTCAGCGGGCGTCCTCAGTCTTGAGGGCCTGCAATTACCCGCAGGCGCTGTGCGCGAGCGCGTGGCGGACCGGATGTGGCTGCACGGGATGCCGGCGCAGGTATGGGTGTTCGATGTGCCCCAAAGCCCGTCGGCCGTGGCCAAAACACTGGCTGCCCAGCAGCCTGCATTGGCGGATCTGCACGTGTTGCCCGGACAACTCATCTTGTCCGGCCTCGTCGGCAATGACCGTTGGGTTGCGCAATTGGAAAGTGCAGGCACGGACCGCACCGTCGGTAGCCTTTCGGCGATCAGTGTTCGAGCGGCCCCCACCGCGCAGTTGCCCGGGTGGCTGCCGAAGGGCGCGCGCGTCAGATCGGATGTCGCCGTGATGGAGTCCGGCGTCAAGGTTTCCGACCGCATCTGGCAGTACGCAATGCCGCAACAAAAACTGGCCGAACTCCTCGATGCCAAGATGCGGCGGGCAGGCTGGGTTCAGCAGGGAGATGGCGCCGATCAATGGTGGGCGCGTGAACGCGAGCGCATGAAGCTATGGTTGGTGCCTTTGGACGGCGGCAGCGGGCTGCGTGCACTGGGGTGGGCGCCATGAATCCCTGGATCATGCGCGGCGCCGCGCGGCTGCGCCGTACCGGCGTGTACGGATTGGCCATGCTGGCGGGACTGGTGGCCGCCTGGGCCGTGCGGGAACACGTCCAGCAGCGCGTCCAGGCGCTGGAGGCCGAGGCGCACACGCCGTCGGTCAGTCGCCTGGTGGCTGCTTATGACCTGCCGGCCGGCACGCTACTCGAAGAGGTGCACCTGGCCGTGCGCAAGATCCCGCAGCCCTGGGCGCCGGGGGCCAGTGTGGATCCCCTTGACGTCGGCAGCGTGATCGGCGCCACGCTTCTCGCTGATGTCGCGCATGGCGATCCCCTGCTCAGAAGTTTCATGACCTTCGAAGCGCCGCAGCCCTCGCTGGCCGCGCGGCTTCGGGCGGGGCAGCGCGCCCTCACGGTTGCCGCCACGGATCTGGGCGGGTTGGCGGACATGCTGAAGGGCGGCGATGCGATCGACATCTATGTGACCTTCAATCACCGCCAACGCGAGCTCACCGTGCCGGTGCTGCAGAGCATGCGCGTCCTGACTGTCGGGGGCGAGGACGGAGGCAACATCACCTTGGCGGCGACGCCGGATGAAGCCATGCGGTTCATCGCCGCGCGGCAGGCTGGGGTGTTGACTGCAATGCTGCGTCATCGCGATGACGCAGCATCCGTCAACCCCGCCGCGCAAAGCGATCTGGCTTCGCTCATCGGTCTGGACGCTGAACCCAAGCCTGCGCCGGGCGTTGCCATTCTTTACGGCGATCGGCTGGACGCGTGGGCAAGCGTCGACTCGGAGGGGCCATGACGCCCATAAGAGCTTTCTTGGTCTTCGTGCTGTGCCTGGTTTGCCACCCCGCATGGTCTGACACGCAGACACTGGAACTGCAGGTCGGCGAGACCCGTGTGTTGCCGCACCCTGGCGTGAGGCGAGTGGCCATCGGCAATAGCCAGGTGGTCAGCGCCCTGGCTGCCGAAGGGCGCGAGATCGTGGTGTTCGCACGGGCGGAAGGCGTGTCGTCCGTGCATGTCTGGGCAGGCCGCGATCGCATCGCGGCCTACGAACTGCGGGTCGTGGCCGCCGGTACGCCGCGCTTGCGCGAGGAGGTTCATAGCCTGCTCTCCCGCATTCCGGGCGCGCGAAGCTCGAGCGTGGGCGGTCGCATTTTGATCGAAGGCGACGATCTGTCCGACGATGACCGTTCGCGCATCGCGGCGCTGGCGGACCGGTATCCGGAGGTCGTGGATTTCACGGGACAGGTCGGGTGGGACCGTATGGTGCTGCTGGACGTGCAGGTGGTCGAAATTCCCACGTCGCGGCTGCAGGAGTTCGGCGTGCGCTGGGATGGCATGACGCAGGGGGGCGTCAATGCAGGATTGGCGTGGGATGGTGGATCTCGTGGCCGAATGACCCGACCGGGCGAGCAGATTATCGAAACGGCGGCACCGGTCTCGTCGGCCGCCGGTTACTTCGGCGTCAACGCCTTGCTGTCGGCACGTATTGCCGCGCTGGCGCAAACCGGAGAAGCGGTCATGCTCGCGCAACCGCAGCTTCTTGCCCGAAGCGGCGCGAGCGCGACCTTTCTCGCCGGCGGGGAAGTGCCCTATGCCTCAACCGATGCGCGAGGCAATCCCACCACGCTATTCAAACCCTATGGCGTGTCGCTGAACATCACGCCTCGGATCGACCGCAACGGCGTCATCCGGTCGCTCATCGAAGTGGAGGCCAGTTCGGTCGATACCTCGCTAAGCCTTCCCGGTGGGCCGGCGCTGCGGACACGCCGCGCGTCCACCGAGTTCAATGTGCGCTCCGGCAACACGCTTGTCATCGGCGGCTTTCTCTCGCGCGAGCACGGCTCCGACGTCAGCGGCCTGCCGGGTCTGCGGAACATCCCGATCCTGGGCGCGTTGTTTTCCTCTACCCGTTATCAGCGCCGCGAGACCGAACTGGCGATCTTCGTGACGCCAAAGATCGTGTCCCAGGGCGAGCCCGCCATGGCGGATCGCGTTCGGCGCGGACGCGAGATGCTGGAGACGACGTTTCCGGAACCTCCCCAACTGGGAACGGCGGTGCCTTCCGATGCGGCTGGGTGGGACCCCTACGCGGGCGCCGGCTCGCAATGGGTCACGCGTTCGGCGGGTGCCGGTTCGACATTGGCGGAAGGCCGTGATGCTCAATATTGAACTGACTTTTGAGGACGCCGCGCAGCAGCAGCTCAAGCTGCCCGCGCCGGTGCTGATTGGAAGAGGCGCTGATTGCGCGTTGCGGATTCCAACCTGGAGGATCGGCCGACAACATGCCCGGCTGGTTTGCGAAGCAGACGTCATCGTCCTGGAAGACCTGGGTACGCTGGCGGGCACGATGGTAAACGGCGTCAGGGTGGTGCGGCACGCGCCGGTGCTGCCTCACGACGAGATCCTTATCGGGCCTTGCAGGCTACGCGTGTCGAGGCTTGCGCCGGAGGCAGCCGACCACGTCGACGCTTTGGATGCCGCACCTCAGGGCTCGGCGCAGTCCGGAAAGCCTCCAACGGACGATGCTGTTTGCGTCCCGGGGGCGGTGGCCTTGCCGGCCCCCGCTCATCGGCTGCACGACCGCCGCCGCCTTCATGCGGCCCTGCTGAACGCGTTGGACCTGCGCCGGCGCGATGTGGCCGGGATGAGCGATGGCATGCTCCGCGCCGAGGCCGAGCGTCTTTTGATGCAGATCGTGGCCACGGACGCCGAACTTCCGCCGCAGGCCGACAAGGCGGCGCTCTGCCGCGAGGTGCTGGATGAAGCGGTGGGACTCGGACCGCTGGAACCGTTGCTCGCTGCCCCGGATATCACGGAAATCATGGTCAACCGCTATGACGAAATCTACGTCGAGCGTGCGGGCCGCCTGTGGCGCGAACCGGCTGCGTTCACCAGCGAGCAATCGGTGCGCTGGGTGATCGAACGCATCGTGACCCCATTGGGACGCCGCATCGATGAAAGTTCGCCGATGGTGGATGCGCGGCTACCCGATGGATCACGCGTGCACGCCATCATTCCCCCCGTGGCGATGAAGGGCGCCAGCCTGACCATCCGGAAGTTTCCGCAGCGGCGGCCGCAGATGCCAGACCTGATTGCGCTGGCCACGCTGAGCGACCCGATGGCACGGTTTCTGGCGCTATGCGTCAGGATGCGCAAGAACCTGGTCGTTTCGGGCGGTACGGGCTCTGGCAAGACGACGCTACTGAACATTCTGTCGAACGAGATTCCTGACGGCGAGCGCGTGGTCACGATCGAAGACGCGGCGGAGTTGCGGCTGAACCACGCGCATCTGGTCGCGCTGGAAGCTCGGCCGGCGAACCAGGAAGGCAGGGGCCGAGTCGACATCCGGGAACTCGTGCGCAATGCGTTGCGCATGCGGCCGGACCGCATCGTGGTGGGCGAGTGCCGGGGTGCCGAGGCGTTCGACATGCTGACGGCCATGAATACGGGCCATGAAGGCTCACTGACCACGCTGCACGCCAATTCGCCGCGCGATGCACTGGCCCGGCTTGAATCCATGATTCTCATGGCAGGACTGGACCTGCCGCTGTCGGCGGTCCGCGAACACATTGCCGCCAGCGTGGACGTGGTCGTGCAGCAGACGCGGCTGTCGGACGGACGCCGCGTCATCACGGCGATCGTTGAAGTGGCAGGCATGGAAAGCGGCCGCATTCAGTTGCAGGACCTGTTCGGCTTTGATCGAACCCACGGGTTTCGCGGATGCGGTGCGCTACCCGGATTTGCGCAGGAATGGGCGGATAAGGGCGTAAGCCTGGATACCGCATGGTTCTCGGACTCGGCGGGCCGGGCGCCTGACTTCGGCGCTTTTGCGCAGGGCTTGCCATGATCTGGCTTGCGGCAGCGGCCGCCATGTTGTGCGCCGGGTTGCTGGCGTGGCGTGCGCAGAACTGGTTTGCGCCGGCGCTTCGGCGCTATCGCGAGGTCTACACCCAGGATGCGGGCGTGCGCTTGAGCGAAGTGTTTTTGTTCATCGACCCGCGCCAATTGTGGGTGGGCGCAGTCGGCTGCGGTGTAGCGGCCGCGGTCGCCGCGTTCGCGGCCACCGGCAGCGCGCCGGTGGCGGTCTTGTTCGCTCTCCTGCCGGCGCGGCTGCCACGAATGGTTGTAGAAGGGTTGCGGCGACGGCGTGCGCGGCGCTTCGAAGCGCAATTGCCCATGGCGCTGTTGATGCTGGCATCCGCGTTGCGGGCCGGCGTGGCCATGACGACCGGTTTGCGCCATGTCGTGGAACAGAGCAGCGCACCGCTCGCCCAGGAGTTCGGTCTGATGCTGCGGGAACAGCGTCTGGGTGTGCCGTGGGATGTTGCGCTGGACAATCTGCAGGTCAGGATGCCGGCTGACTCGACCTCGCTGGTGGTGGCGGCAATGCGCATCGCGGCAAAGACCGGCGGCAATCTGGCGGAAGCGCTGGAAAGCATCGCGCAGACATTGCGTGTCCGCCTTCAATTGCAGGCAAAGCTGATGGCGTTGACGTCGCAGGGACGGCTGCAGGCATGGATTGTGGGGGCATTGCCCTTGCTGCTGCTGGCGGTGCTCGACCGGCTGGAGCCGGAGATCATGGGGCTGTTGTGGCATACGCCGATGGGGTGGGGCGTGCTGGCCATTGTGGCGGTGCTGGAGACGGCCGGCGTGCTGCTGATCCGGCGAATCATGCGGATCGATATCTGACGGAGGGCGGGATGTGGCTATACCTGAGCATGTCCGCGACGGCGGCCGGGACGGCCTGGCTTGCGTGGGTGCTGTTGAGACCGTTGTTGAAGGCGGAACGGGATGCGGCGCGCGCCATGCCGTGGTGGTGGCGGGTCGCATGGCCCTGGATCGCTGCGGTGGCGCCGTTGGCGGGTCCGCTGTGCTCGTGGCGGTGGCGGCTACGGCTGGACCGGGCCATAGAACGGGCGGCGTTGCCGCGGGAAGTCAGGTATGCGCACATCGCGGCGATGTGCGCTAGCGCGGCCATCGCTGCCGGCGGCATGGCCGCCGCCGGAGCACTTGTGCTGTCGCCGCCGGATGCTGTGGCGCTGCTGCCCTGGGCGCTGGCGTCCGCGCTGGCCGCCGGCATGGCGCCGGCGTTGCGGTTGAAGCAGCTGGGGGCCAAGCGATGC
>NZ_DIEJ01000284.1:0-45495 GCF_002418565.1 Achromobacter sp. UBA5777
CACTGCCGCCACCGCCAGCGGCACCGCGGCGCCCCCGGCGAACGACGCGGCCGACGCCAGCGCCGCCTGCACCGGCCGCGCTCGGTTGTGCAGCGAGATGCCCAGTTCGTCGCGCGCGTGCGCGTCCAGCGCGTCATGGCTGGTGAGCTGGCGCGCCACCTGTTCCGCCAGATCGCGCGTCAGCCCCCGGGCCACATAAATGTCCACCAGTTCGGCCAGTTCTTCGCCGGAATTGCGCTTGAGCGAGCGTTGCTCCATGCGCAGGTCGGCGGCTTCGGTGTCGGCCTGCGTGCGCACCGACACGTATTCGCCCGCCGCCATCGACANNGCCTGGGCCGCGGCAACGCCGGTGATGAGGCTGGCTGTCGAGACGATACCGTCGTTGGCGCCCAGCACTGCGGCGCGCAGCCAGTTGCTACGGAAAATTCGGTGATGTTCTTTTGCTGGCATTGCCGGAAAACCCATGCGAGGCGCGACAGACACGAGGCGCCCCAGGCATGGCCCGGCGCGCCTCGCGCGGAGTTCATCGCGGCGTCACGCGCACCGCGGTCAGCAAGCCTATCACGCACAGCGTGGCGTGTTCGCCGTCGTAGGCATGCATTTCCACTTGGCAGACCGAAAGACGCTTGCCTGGCTTGACCACGCGCCCGGTCGCGACAAAACGGTCACCCTTTGCGGGCGCCAGGAAGTTCATTTTGAACTCCGACGTCAGCACGTCCTCGCCCGGTCCGAACAGCGTGAACGCGGCATAGCCGCCCGCGCTGTCGGCGATGGTGGTGGAAATGCCCGCGTGCAGAAAGCCGTTCTGCTGGCAGAGGTCGGCGCGGTAAGGCAGAACGATGTCCACCCTGCCCGGCTCGACCGTGTCCAGCTTGGCGCCCAGCAGCGCCATGATGCTTTGCTGGCCGAAACTGGCCTGGACCCGCGAGGCCGGGTCCATAGCGGCGTTGGACGGCGCCACGTCAGTCCTGCTCACGCTTGACCAGGTTGACGATGCTGGAAAAGTCCAGCTTGCCGGAGCCGCCGCCGCTGTGCAGCGAATACAGATTCCGCGCCAGCTCGCCCAGCGGAATCGAGGCGCGCGCCGACAGCGCCGCCTCGGCCGCCAGGCCCAGATCCTTGAGCATCAGGTCCACGCCGAAGCCGCCGGCATAGCCCTTGGACGCCGGCGCATGCTCCATGACGCCCGGCCACGGGTTGTAGAGCTCGGTCGCCCAGTTGCGTCCCGAGCTCTTGGCGATGATGTCCGACAGCACCTTGGGATCAAGTCCGTTGGCCACGCCCAGCGCCAGCGCCTCGGACGTGCCGGCCATCAGGATGCCGAGCAGCATGTTGTTGCAGATCTTGGCCACCTGCCCCGCGCCTGCCGGGCCCGCATGGAAGATGTTCTTGCCCATCTTCTCCAGCACGGGGCGCGCGCGTTCCAGCGAGGTGTCGGCGCCGCCCACGATGAAGGTCAGCGTGCCCGCGGCCGCGCCGCCCGTGCCGCCCGAGACCGGCGCGTCGATCATGGCGATGCCGCGCACCTCGGCCGCCTGGGCCACCTTGCGAGCCGAGTCGGGCGCAATGGTGCTGCATTCAATGACCAGCGCGCTCGAGGCGATCTTGCCGAGCAGATCCTGATCCAGGTACAGGCCCTCGACGTGCTTGCTGGCCGGCAGCATCGAGATCACGACTTCGGCCCCTTCGACCGCTTCCGACGCGGACGCCGCCGCCGTCGCGCCGGCGTCGGTCAGCAGCTTGATGGCCGCCGGCACCAGGTCGAACACCTTCAGGGTGTGGCCGGCCTTGACCAGGTTCAATGCCATGGGCGCGCCCATGTTGCCCAAACCGATAAACGCGATGCTGCTCATGATGTCTTGTCTCCTGTTGCTATTGCTGTAGGTATGGATTCATCGTGACCTGCGAAACTGCGTGACCTGCGTGACGGGGGGGGGAGCCAAGGACCGGCTGGCGAGCCGGCCTCTATCAGCGACCGATCAGCGCCCTTCCTGTCCCAGATCGGCCAGCGGATGCGGCTGGCCTTCCGGCCAGGGTTCCTCAAAGAATTTCTGCACCCAGGCGTCGGTGGCCATGTCGATGACGGCCGGGTTCCAGCGCGGGTTCTTGTCCTTGTCGACCAGCAGCGCGCGGATGCCCTCGGCAAAATCGCCGTGCGCGGTGCATGCCAGCGCAGCGATGTACTCGACGCGGAACACGTCATCCAGCGACCGCAGGCGCGTGCGCTGCTGCAGCGCGAACGCCAGCCGCACCGATCCGGGCGAGCCCGCCAGCATGGTCTTAGCGGCGCGCGACAGCCACGGATCCTCGTGGTCCTTCAGGAAGGACAGCTCCTCGTAGATGTCGTCCAGCCGGTTGCCGTTGCACAGGTTGTTGACGACAAACGAGTGCTGGCGCAGCGGGCCGGGTTCCAGCGGCGTGGCCGGCTCAAGGGCGGTCAGCGCGCGGCGCAACAGGCCGTCGTTGATGGAGCGCGGCGGAATGGCGTCTTCGGGAGCGCCTGCGGCCTGCCCGGCCCACGGCTGCTGTTCCAGCGACGACAACAGCGCGGGCCAGTCCGCGCTGTTCAGGCGGAAGTCCGCCAGCCCCGCAAAGAAGGCGTCGGACGTGTTCAACTGCGCGCCCGTCAGCGCCAGGAACACGCCGCTGCGGCCCGGCATGCGGTTCAGCAGCCAGCTTCCGCCCACGTCCGGGAACAGCCCGATCGATACTTCCGGCATGGCAAGGCGTGAGGTCTCGCTGACGACGCGGTGGCTGGCGCCCATCATCAGGCCAATGCCGCCGCCCATGACGATGCCGTGGCCCCAGCACAGCACGGGCTTCGGATAGGTGTGGATACGATAGTCCAGCCGGTATTCGCGTTCGAAAAAGGTGCGCGCGTAAGGGTTGCTCCAGCCGGACCTGCCCGCGTTCTCTTGCATGCTGCGGTACAGGCCGTGCAGATCGCCGCCGGCGCAGAACGCCTTGTCGCCCGCGCCTTGCAGCACCACCAATGCCACACCGGGATCCCGCGCCCACGCGTCCAGACGGTCAGCCAGCAGGTCCACCATCTCGAGCGACAGGCCGTTCAGTGTTTGCGGCGCATTGAGCGTCGCAATGCCGAAACGCATTCCATTGGCAGCGGATCTTTCTTCGAACAGCACCGGTGCATTCATCTTATGTCGGCTCCTTTTTCCAACAATTGGCGGGCAATGATCACGCGCATGATCTCGTTGGTGCCCTCCAGAATCTGATGGACGCGAGTATCGCGCACCAGACGCTCCAAGGGATAGTCTTTAAGGTAACCATAACCACCATGGATCTGTTGCGCGTCCAGGCAGATCTGGAAGCCCATGTCGGTGGCAAAGCGCTTGGCCATCGCGCAATAGGTGGAGGCGTCAGCCGCGCCGGCGTCCAGCTTGCAGGCAGCAAGCCGCACCATCTGGCGCGCCGCGACCAGGTGGGTGGCCATGTCCGCGAGCTTGAATTGCAACGCCTGGAATTCCGCCAGGCGGCGGTTGAACTGGCGGCGCTCATCCATGTAACGGCGGGCAGCGTCCAGCGCGCCTTGTGCGGCGCCCACCGAGCACGTGCCGATATTGATCCGGCCGCCGTCCAGGCCCTTCATGGCGATCTTGAAGCCCTCGCCTTCCACGCCCAGCATGTTGGCAGCCGGCACGCGGACGTTTTCAAAGGTGATCGGGCGCGTGGACTGGCTGTTCCAGCCCATCTTCTCTTCCTTGCGGCCGTAGCCGATGCCCTCGCTGTCGGCCGGGATCGCAAAGGCGCTGATGCCTGCCGCGCCCTCGCCGCCGGTGCGGGCCATCACGACCAGCAGGTCGGTGTCGCCGCCTCCGGAGATGAAGGCCTTGGCCCCGTTGACGATGTAGCTGTCGCCGTCGCGCTGCGCCCGTGTGGAAAGCGATGCCGCGTCGGAACCGGCGCCCGGCTCGGTCAGGCAATAGGAGGCCAGCTTTTCCCCGCTGGCGAGCAAGGGACCCCAGGCGTCCCGCAGGCCCGGCTGGCCCCACTTGCCCACCATCCAGGTCGCCATGTTGTGTATCGTCAGGAACGCCGTGGTGGACGGATCCACCGCCGCCATTTCCTCGAACACCAGCGTGGCATCGAGTCGCGGTAAGCCCAGGCCGCCGATGTCTTCGCTGGCGTAGATCGCGCAAAAGCCCATCTCGCCCGCCCGGGCGAAGGCCTCGCGGGGGAAGATGCCCTCGGCATCCCAGCGCGCGGCGTGGGGAGCCAGTTCACCCTCTGCGTAATCGCGCGCGGCCTGCGCAAACGCGCGCTGCTCGTCGGTCAGTTCCAAGTCCACAGCCTGTCTCCTGTTGTAGTCGGTATTGTCTGGTGGCGTTGCTGCCGTCTCGTGAACGCCAGCCCGCCGATTTTGACATGACGTTGACGTAAACGTAAACGGACACCCGGCTCAATGTTACGCCCGAAGCGGCCGGGCGTTTTGTCTTATTGACGACAATGTGCGGGACGGCAGGCGGCAACGGCCGCCAGCGGAGACACGGCGGCGCGCCGCGGCGGTGTCACACCGGGGCGGCGATCAGCGCGTGCGTGCAGCGCGCTACAGCAGCCCTGCCGGGCGAACCCGTCCGTTGCGGGCTGTCTTGGTACGGCGGTGCTCGGCGCGGCGGCGGCGCGATTCCTTCGGGTCGAACGTCAGGCCGCGATAGATTTCCACGCGGTCGCCGTCGGCCAACCGCGCGTGCGGCTCGGTGGCGCGGCCAAAGACGCCCACGCCCCGTTCCCACGGCTTGACCACAGGAAACGCCTGCGCGAACCCGCTGGCGGCCAGCGCGTCTTCGACCGTCGCACCGTCAGGCAGGCGCACTTCCCGCTGCCACGCGTGGCCGGGCAAGGCGTAGCAGACGACGACGCCGATCTGCCCTGCCGCGGACGCCTCACTCGCCATACTTGGCCTGCGCGCGCTTGGTGAAGGAATCGATGAAGCTGGTCGCAATGCGGTTGAAGACCGGCCCCACCACCATTTCAAGCGGCCGGTTCGAGAACGCATATTCCATGGTGAACAGGACCTTGCAGGCGTCTTCGGCCAGCGGCTGGAACACCCAATGCCCCACCAGGCTGGAGAAGGGGCCATCCACGAGTTCCAGGTCGATCCGTTCCGGATAGACGTGGGTATTGCGCGTGGTGAAGCGCTGCTTCATGCCCGCAAAGGAAATCAGGATGGAGGCCTGCATACCGTGTTCATCGCGGGTCTGCACCTCGGCGCCGCCACACCACGGCATGAACTCGGGGTACTTCTCCACGTCGGCAACCAGGTCGAACATCTGGGCGGCGCTGTAAGGCACCAGGACGGATCGTTGTACTTTGTGCATCGACTATCGCAAATGGCTAGAATGGCAAGATTTTACCGGCACAGCGCTTTGTGGGCCTAAATGGGCCGAAACTTTGCGCAGAATAACGAGCAATCCCCGTTCGCAACAACCCGCAATCGGCCGGATAGCCAGATTCGCAGAATCCCAGCAAGAAGGCTTTATGAGCATTATCGACAACCGCAAGGCCACGCACGACTATTTCATCGAAGACCGCTACGAGGCCGGCCTTGTCCTGCAAGGCTGGGAAGTCAAGGCGATCCGGGACGGCCGCGTGCAGCTCAAGGAAAGCTACGTCATCGTGCGCGATGGCGAACTCTTCCTGCTGGGCATGCACGTCAGCCCCCTGCCCACCGCTTCCACGCACATCCATCCGGACGCCATGCGCACGCGCAAGCTGCTGCTCAAGGCCGAAGAAATCAGCAAGCTCATCGGCAAGGTCGAGCAGCGCGGCTACACGCTGGTGCCGCTGAACCTGCACTACAAGAACGGCCGCATCAAGCTGGATTTCGCGCTGGGCCGCGGCAAGAAGCAGTTCGACAAGCGCGACACCGCGCGCGAGAAGGACTGGGCGCGCGAAAAGGAACGCATCATGAAGCACGACACCCGCGCCCCCCGCCGCAGCAAGGACGACTGATCTACGCGGCCACCGGCAGCGCCGGGCGCTCGGCCTCGTGGCCGGGGCCCACGATGCGGTTGCGCCCCGCCGACTTGGCCGCATAAAGCTTGCGGTCGGCCCGCTCAAACAGCACCTGCAAATTCTCGCCGGGTATCCAGTCTTCCACACCCGCACTGAACGTATACGAAATGGTGCTGCCGCCGTGCGCACACGGCGTGCGCCGCACGGAGTCCAGCAGCCGCTCGGCCACCTCCAGCACCGCGTCGCTGCGCATGTCTGCAAATAACACGCAGAATTCTTCGCCGCCCACCCGGCCCACGTGATCGCCGGTGCGCAGCGTGGCAGTCGCCAGCAGGCCAAAATGGCGCAGCACCGCATCGCCGGCCGCGTGGCCGTGCGTATCGTTGATGCGCTTGAAATGATCGATGTCCAGCAGCAGCAAGGTCAGCGGACGGCGCATGCGCAAGGCCTGGGCGCAATAGCGCTCGGCCTGCAGCCACCACGCCTTGCGCGACATCAGCCCCGTCAGGAAGTCAGTACTGGCCTCTTGCTCGCGATCGGCCAGCATGCGGTCGTGGATGATCATGATGGTGCCCAGCGTCAGGCAAGGCATGATCAGCACCCCCAGCGTCAGGAAGGCGACGCTCCACAAGGTGGGCTCCAGAAAGGCCGACACCATGTCCAGCTCGACCAGGTAAACCGCGGCGCGAAGCGCGCAGACCACGGCGGAGATCAGCGTCACCACCCACACGAAACGGTAGCTGTAGCGCGAGCGGTGCGCCGGCATGTTGCGCTGGACGACGATGGCCACGGCCAGCATGAACCCCATCTGCAGCAGCGACATCGCCACGATGCGCGGCCCCACCTGCCAGTCCACGTACGTATAGACGGCCACGACCGACAGCGCGGCCACGCAGCCCAGCGTCATCAGATGCCGGGGCACCGTCAGCCCGAGCAGCCGGCGCACGCCCGCGTAATACGCACAGAGGGCAAGCGCGATGGCCGTATTGGGCACCAGGATGGAGGCCCATAGCGGCGCCTCGGTGCTCTGCAGCGCAAAAGTAGAAAACGCCAACAGCGTGAGCAAGTTGGCGCGGATGGTTTCGCGGATGCCGGCCATGCCGCTGCGCGCCAGCGACCCCAGCACGCAAAGGGAAAGCACTCCCGCCAGCGCTGCTATCAGAAGCAAATTAACGGGAGCGATCATGGGCGGCGCGCCGCAAGGCGCGGTATCAGGTGTTGCGCGTGGATTTCACGATGGTCATGGCGGAGGCGATCATGCCGCCCACGTCGGACAGGTTGGCCGGCAGGATGAGCGTGTTGCCTTCCTTGGCCACGTTGCCGAACGCCTCGACGTAACGCTCGGCCACCTTCAGGTTCACGGCTTCCATGCCGCCCGGCTGGCGCACGGCATCGGCAACCTGCGTGATGGCCTTGGCCGTGGCTTCGGCGATCGCCAGCACCGCGGCGGCTTCGCCCTGGGCCTGGTTGATCTGCGCCTGCTTCTCGCCCTCGGAACGCGCGATGGCGGCTTCACGTTCGCCGGTGGCGATGTTGATCTGTTCCTGACGGCGGCCTTCGGAGGCGGCGATCAGCGCGCGCTTCTCGCGTTCGGCGGTGATCTGTGCCTGCATCGAGCGCAGGATTTCGTTGGGCGGCGTCAAATCCTTGATTTCGTAGCGCAGCACCTTCACACCCCAATTCAGCGCCGCCTCGTCCAGCGACGACACGATGTTGCTGTTGATGGAGTCGCGCTCTTCAAAGGTGCGGTCCAGTTCCATCTTCCCGATGACCGAGCGCAGGGTTGTCTGGGCCAACTGCGTGATCGCGGAAATGTAGTTGGACGAACCGTACGACGCGCGCATCGGGTCGGTGACCTGGAAGTACAGCACGCCGTCGACCTGAAGCTGCGTGTTGTCACGCGTGATGCAAACCTGGCTGGGCACGTCCAGCGGAATTTCCTTCAGCGAATGCTTGTAGGCCACGCGCTCGATAAAGGGAATCACGAATCCGGCGCCCGGCGACAGGACACGGTCGAACTTGCCCAGCCGTTCGACCACCCAGGCATGCTGCTGCGGCACGATGGCGATCGCCTTGACGACGATCAGGATTGCCAGTGCAACGATGACGAGCAGCACGATGGTTGAAGTATCGATCATGGTGTGAAGCCTCTTTTCGAGTGGATGCGCTGGCCTGCCCCGCCATGCCGGCCAGGGTTCCAGCGTTTGCCCGCGGCGCTGCGCGGGCGCGTTCTGCTATGCCGACCCGCCGCGCTTGGGAGTAAGCACGAGGATCGAGCCGCGCAATTCAGTAATGGTGTGTTCGCCGGGCTGGGCGGCATGCCCCTTGGCCACTTCAGCCTGCCAATGTGCGCCGCGGTACCAGACGCGCGTTGACCCGCTGTCGGACCACGCCTCGACCGTGACGGTCTGGCCAATGTCCAGAATGACGTCGGCGTTGCGGGCCGAATTGACCTCGCGCTTTTTCAGTACCCGCGTCTTACGCAACACCACGAGTCCCAGCAGCAGCACGACGCCACACGCCACCAGCTCCCATTGCAGGCCCGCATTCAGCCAGGCAGCAATGCCGCCGGCGGCCAGACCCAAGGCAACAAGCAGCAAATAGAAGGTTCCTGTCGCCAGCTCACCGATGAGGGCCAGCGCGGCCAATCCCAGCCAAATCCACATAGTCTCGAGAATCGTCTGTAAGGATGAGTATCTGAGCGGATTGTACGTATTTCCGGGACGGAGCGGGAACTGCCGTGCGCCGACGGGAACATTTTCGCTGGATTATGATGTGCCCCTGGCGCGCAGGGTCGCGGGACCCCCACGCCGCCCTTATTCACCCACACGCTCTTATGACCGCTGCAACTTCTTCTGCTCTCCCCGTCCTGATCCTGCATACCGGCGATCCGGACGACACGCTCAAAAGCCAGTTCGGCGGCTATGCCGAACAAATCATGCAGGCCGCCGGTCTGGCCGCCAGCGCGGTGGACATCGTCGCGGTCTACGAAGGCCAGCGTCCGCAGGCGCCCTCCAGCTACCGCGCCGCTTTGATTACCGGTTCGCCCGCGATGGTCTCCGACAAAGAACCCTGGAGCGAAGACACCGCCGCCTGGCTGCGTGAGGCCCTGGAGGCCGGCCTGCCCATGTTTGGCGTCTGCTACGGCCATCAATTGCTGGCGCACGCGTTCGGCGGCAAGGTCGGCTACAACCCCGCCGGCCGCGAAGTCGGCACCCAGACCGTCGAATTGCTGCCGACCGCCGGCGGCGATCTGCTCATGGCCGGCATGCCGACCACCTTCCCCGCCCAGATGCTGCATGCGCAGACCGTGTTGCAACTGCCCGCGGGCGCGGCCGTGCTGGCGCGCTCGGACCTGGACGAGCACCAGATGATCCGCATCGGCCGCAACGTCTTTTCCACCCAATTCCACCCCGAGTTCGGCCCGGACTTCATCCGGGCCCATCTTGAACGCTATGGCCGCCGCTACGCAGCCGAAAACCTCGACGTGCCAGGGCTGTCCGCCAACGTGCGCGCGACGCCCGTGGCGGCTGGGCTGCTGCGCCGCTTTCTGGAAACCTACGCGCCCGGCGCCTGAGCCCCACCGCCGCTGCTCCAGCGGCCGCGCCAGGGACCGCCGCAACAAGCGGAGTGCGCAGGCCGGCCCGCCTTGAGACGATAGCGTCAAGCGTAAGTCATCACGCAAGAAGCCAGGAGTCCCTTATGAGCCCCGCCGCCGCCCCCTTGAGCAAACAGCACGCCGCCGCCGTGGAGCGCGCCTGCCGCGCCCTGGAAGCCGAGCAGCCGCCCGATCTGTCGGCGCTGGCCGAACAGGCCGGCATGAGCCGCTTCCATTTCCACCGCATTTTCAAGGCCGCCACGGGCATCACGCCCAAGGCCTACGCCAACGCCCTGCGGGCCAGCCGCGCCCGCCAGCGCCTGGAAGACAGCGCCAGCGTCACCGACGCCATGTACGACGCCGGCTTCAACTCCAGCGGGCGCTTCTACGAAGCCGCCCCCGCCATCCTGGGCATGACGCCCACCGCATTCCGCAAGAACGGTGAAGGCGTGGACATCCGGTTCGCGGTGGCGCAGTGCTCGCTGGGCGCGCTGCTCGTGGCCGCCAGCAGCACCGGCATCTGCGAAATCGCGCTGGACGAGGACCCGGACCGATTGGTCCAGAACCTGCAGGACCGCTTCCACGCCGCGAAACTGATCGGCGCCGACCCTCGGTTCGAAAGCTGGGTGGCGGACGTGGTCGGCTTTGTCGAAGATCCGTCGCGCGGCCTGGACCTGCCGCTGGACGTGCGCGGCACGGCATTCCAGCGCAAGGTCTGGGAGGCGCTGTGCGAGATTCCGCTCGGCGAAACCGCCACCTACTCGGAAGTGGCCGAACGCATCGGCGCCCCCGCCGCTGTACGCGCCGTCGCCCGCGCCTGCGCCACCAACAACATCGCGCTGGCCATTCCCTGCCACCGCGTGGTGCGCACGGACGGATCGCTGGCCGGCTACCGCTGGGGCATCGACCGCAAGCGCGAACTCATTGCCCGGGAAGCGCGGGCCGCCTGATCTGTGCGCGGCGTGGTCTGGGCCCCAGACCCCTCGGTGCGCTAAAAGCAGCTTCGGGATTATCGTCCCGCCTCTTCGATGTCGCGGGGAAATCTAGGCTCATAGCACAGCAGCAGCGAAAGCCAGTGGCCGGCAGCATGGATCAAGATAGCGGGCAACATCAATAGGTTCGCTACGACAAACACCCATAAGCCGCTGTGGCGCAGGAACTGAGTGTCCAAGCCCCAGGCCGCCTTGAACGAAAGCCAGGGCCAGGGGAACTTGTTGATAAGTCTTTTCGGCGCAGGCGCGGCAGCGGGGCCGTCCTCCATGTAGCGGCGGATGTACTCCCAAAACGCGAGGAGCTCGCTGGCATTGCGAGTAGGTTTACCCACGAAAGTGACTTCGATGTTATCGGTAGGAGTTCCCTGCAAATCCACACCATCGCCCCGATCCCAAACCAGAATGACGAAACCTCCGGTGCCCTCCAGTTCGCTCATGCCTTTGTCCATAAGTACCTCGGTCTTATCCCAATCCATGATACGGATGCCGCCTAGATGCTCGGGGCGTAGCAAGTAAACCTTGCGGGTAGCTCGGTTGAAACGAACGATGATGCGACGGGCGGTGAGGGATTCCAACCGAAAATACCGTAATGTGTATTTTAAGAAAACACATAGGACCGCAAACCACAGCACCGGAAAAAGTATCAGGAAAAAGTAATCCTCACCGTCCAGCGGCAAATCATCATAGTAGCCATGACCTTGACGGATGTAGTCCACGGACACGATCACGGTACGCAAGCACGCGTAGATCAGAAACCCATAAATCCATCCTAAAAATGCGGTGATTATTCCTCTCTTCTCATCGTTTGGCGTGCGAAGATCCATAGCCGAGTCGGTCAAGGCGTATACCGACTCATTGTCGTAGACGTCGCCGCAAACACACTCGCCAACACCTTCGGGAGCATGAATATCTGCCTGCCCCGGCTGGCGTTGTTGCTTGCCCAATTCTTCAGTCGCTTCCTCGTAGCTCAGCAAATTTCGCGACCACTGAAAACCGCGCTCCAATAAGTACATCAGTACACTACCTTCACTGATCGTTGCATGAGTTCGATCTCCATTTCTTCTGTCGCCACAGGACCGTTGCGGCGGTTTTTACGAAACGAGCAGTGATCCAGAAATAGTTCCAGAGCATCAGGAAGGATATATATTTCAACCGCAGCAAAAGCCAAGATCGCGAGATTCATGCTCAGGAATATGCGGAGCATCAAGACCATCCGGCCAGCCAGGGCGGTTGACAGCCTGGAGCCCACGTTGAGCGCACGCCCTAACATTCGACTGGTTCCATACCTTCGCGATAAATGCTCCAAGTAAGCGCCCGCCGCACCTAACCCGACCGCAACGGATAGTGTGGCTGCACCTAGCTGGGCGCTAGCCCGCAAAAAGTAAAAGCCAGCAATTGAGAATCTTCTGAAGACGAAATTTTTATTGAAGTCTTGGAAGTCATAGGTTGCCCCGACTAGCGAAGCTGCGCCAGCCAAGATCCCCGCCGTCAAGCGAAGGCCACTACGGAATACCTTGGCACCTTGCTGCACAGCAGCGCTGCCACTTTTCTCCGCAAAGCTCACCGCGCCCGCACCCACTTCGAAACCCGTTGCAGTTAGCGCCAGCAGCGCCGCGACAATCTCCACATACTCCTTGCTTCGCTTGTTTTCCGCCGTCAGTCTGTTGCACAGGTTCCACATTTCCAATAAGACCAAAGTGCTTCCAATGCGGATTTCAGTCATTGGACCTTTTATTCCCGTCCGCAGGGCCTCCTCGAACTGACGGCTGGCGGAGCGGCCCATGCGTACCGTTGACCCTCGGCTCAGTTCCTTGCCGTTCCGCAATTCGAGACGATAATGCTGCGCGTACCGACCCAGGCGCCCGAGCAGCACTGACGCCGCGAGCTTGTTGAATGGGGCGTCCACAATGGCGGCAGCAGTCTTGCTTTGGAACATTGAGTTGCCTAGCGCGTTGATCAGCATCGCACCGCCAACCAAGTAGCCGGACGGTGGCCCTCCGCCCGTTGAGGCATCTGCCATCGAATCGAGCATGGCGTGGCTCTTTTCGTAAAGATCCGCCAGCTTCTTTAGCCGGTTCTGCAACGCGACAGGGTCGACGGATTTCAGCGTCTCGCGCTCGCCGAAAAGTCGATTCACTTCGCTTTCAATGCTCTCCTGGTTCTGCGCCAACGACCGCCAGAACAGGTTTTCTCGGGAGACTCCCGCTTTACGCCAGCGATCAAGCAGTTCCTCGCCGACCGCCGTGGCATTCATGCCGGCGACCGCCTTTCCCATTTGGTCTTCAAATAACAAGGCCTGCTTAGTATCCTTACGGTCAAACGTGTCGAGCGCGTCGAGGAGCGGTTCGCTCTGCAGCCAAAGAAGGTGGTCCGAGGCACGCGCATCCTTGGCCGCGTCCGCCATACCGACTTCTTCGCGATAGCGCTTCAGGAAATCCTGACGCATTTCCTCATCGATGTAGTCGGCATACTTGCTCCAGCTTCCGGCACGGCGCTCCTTGGCGGCAGCTTCCTGAACCTGCCGTTGATGTTGCGGATTGCGAAAGTTGATGAAATCACCCCGCGATTGCAAAGTCATGTGGTTGTTGCTCATCTCGTACCCGCGATCCGAGTAACGCACGCCGTAGTTCTGCTGCTCCTTGTAATAGAGCTTTTCGGCTTCGTCCTCTAGCAGTTTCCTGATGTTTTCAATGCCGAAAGCGATCGTGAACTTGCGATGGTTGGTAAGCTTTTCGCCGTCCTCATATGCCATGAATGCATCGAGTGCGTCGACACTCGCATTGCGCCAGGCGTTCAGTTCCTGAGTAATGCCGAGAGCGTCCTCTACGACGATGCCCGCACCACGGAACCGATTGTGCTTGGCCGTGGGCCGCATTTCAGCCTGCGTGGCCTGCAGGGGTGGTGCAAGAGGATTGAACGCCTGCGTTTTGAGCAGCGTATTCAAACCCGGCTGGTTTACAGCCGCGAAGTCGGCAACGCAATCAAGCTGATCAAAAGTCAACACGCCGTCTTGCGAGCGAACACAATCCATTTCTTCGGGAGGCAGCGACGCAAGTTTGGCGATATCCACTGAGACCAACTTATCCCTGCTTGCCGGGAGCGAGCGATATCTGCGCAGCGTTTCCTTGGTCAAAGGGCATGGGCTAAAGAGCAGGCGAAGATCCTTGATGTCGTCCACGTCATGGACTTTGAACATCCACTTCCAGCCGGCGTATGCATCCATGCCTTGCCCCGCGGCGCGTTTCGGCTCCCACGGCTCATCCGCATTCATATAGGCGAGCGTTCCGGCTTCCGATACTCGGTACTGGCTGTGCCATTCGTAGGTCCCCGCGCTCACGCGCTGCACAAGGACGTACAGGAATCCCTGACGCAGCGGGCGTATGGCGTAAGTCGATTCGCTCAGACTGCCCACTCTGCTTGGCTTATTCAAATGCTCGGGCAAGGACGGAAGGAGTTTGCGCCGTTCGGCGCTACCTCCCACGGCGCCATACCGTAGCGGAAGTATCGTGAAGGTGCGAGTGCAAGTTACCTCCGCCCCGCGATTCAAGATTCCATCGAGAAGCGTGCAATTCTCTGCACACGCATTAAAGGTATCGTTCCAACCGAACATTGACGTCCTCAACCATTTTTCCTGCGCATGCGCACTTGCAGCGCCTGCGCCAGGGGTTCTCGCAGCGCTTTCGCCTCGTGCAATGCGTCGTTCCATGCCGGAGAACCTTCGAGCGCCTTGCCTTGCAACGCCATCAAGGTCACGTAGTCGATTCGGTCGCTCTGTCGGCTCAGACCGATGCGATCCGCTTGAGCTAACAAGTCATGTACGAGTCCAAGCCGGGTGCCATGGCAGTTTTCGCGGTCGCCCTTCTTTTCAAGCGGTGCCCGAAGCTGGTCCGCCAGTCGGTGCGTGAGCGGGTCGCCCGCAAGCGCCTCCCAGCATGACTCGTCCAATTGAATAGATGGCGTGCGATACGGCTTGGTCGAACCGTGACCTGTAAAGTGTTTCCAGGCCTTGCGCTCTCGGTGGGGAAACACGAGCCACCATGATCGAACCGGCGCCAGCCAGTCTGAGATTCCGGGGAGATCCTGACGCGCATGAAGCACGGGAAACGCCGTTTCCGTATGAAAGCGCAGCAAATAAGTAGCGCCCTCCGGGCCCTTCGCTGTCGTGGCTTGACTAAGGTGCTTGGCCAATTGAGGTGGGGACATGGCGCTGGTCAGCCAGACGCAAATTGCGTCTCCGGCAATGTCAGCAACGTCGCAGAGAAAGTCGTACTGTCCTTGCAGGTTGTTCTGGGCGGCAGGCCCGAACAACCATGGGCCAATCTCTCGGAGATTCTCCAACTCTCGCTGCTGCAGTAGCGGCCAACCGGAGAATCGCTCCATCAGCTGCCTCCGGACATCAGCCTTCAGGCGAGCCATTTCAATGATGGCTGTCAGCCCATGATCGGGGAGCCGACGCAGCTCGTTCACGACGCTTTCAGAAAATGGATTCATGTGCGGCCTATCCACCGAACCGCACGACGCTGCGGCCTTCTGCGATGGCTTTCAGCAGGCATCCCACACAAACGGGTTCGCCGGGCTCCGGCGTGCCGTTGACGGAGATCGAGTTCGTGCCGCCACCGGGCTTTTGATTCATCGGACCCTTGATCAGAATGGCGAACCCATCAAGCGTGATACCTGACGCATCGATTCGGATGGTTCCTCCCGGCCCATTGATAGTCAGGCTCTCTGCCGCTTGGCTTTCAAAAACCTTCGTGCGCTGCCGGATCGCCTGCCCCGCCTGCAGTTCCGAGTGCCCCTCGACCGTATGCTCCTGGTGTCCGCCGATACTCACCCAATGATTCGCTGAGGTCTTGTCGCGGCGGTTGTTGCCCACCTCCTCGGTGCGGTCCTTGGCCGTGTGCGTGGTGTGATTCCGGCCTACGGTTAGACAGTCATCGCGCCCGATGTCATGCCGCCGGTCCTGCCCGATGTTTACCTGTTCGTCGTTGCCCACGGTTTCCCTGCGGTCGTGGCCGATTGTGATGGTCTCGTCGTGCTCGACCTGTTCGCTACGGTCATGACCCACAAACGTGGTTTCATCGTGATTGACGTGGATGTTCTGGTCCTTCTGCGCGTGGACGTAAATTTCTTCCTGATTCTTCTCGTCTTCAAATCGCAGTTCGTTGTACCCCTCGCCTTTATGGGTCTTGCTCTTGATCGTCATCCGCGTCTTGTGGCGCGGTAGTTCGTAAGGCGGCAATTGCAGGCGGTTGTAGGCGCGGCCGGTGATCACAGGCTGGTCCGGATCGCCATCGAAGTAAGAGACGATGACCTCCTGCCCAATGCGCGGGATGGCCATGTGGCCCCAGGTGGCGCCGGCGATGTCCTGTGAAACGCGGATCCAGCAGGAGCTGCGTTCGTCCTCCTTGCCGAGGCGATCCCACGGGAACTGGACCTTCACCCGGCCATACTCGTCGGTAAAGATCTCTTCATTGGGCGGGCCGACCACCACGGCGTTCTGCGGGCCATCGATGCGGGGCCTGAGTAGCGGTTCCGCGCGCCACTCGGCGTCGTCCGGGACCAGTTCGGCTTCGTAGCTGTAGTGCGTTCCCATCTGGGCCTGTGCACTTTCCTCGGCCTGACTCGTGTGTTGGATGCCGCGGTGGACAATGCGCACCGGACGCCAGCCGCGGTTCAGGTCTTCGCGCGGATGACCAGCGAGAGTGAATGAAATGCCCGGTTGCAGACGCGGGTCATCGCCTTCAACTAAGGCGACGCGCGAATCGCGGCGATGGCCGCGCAGACGGTTTTCGGCGAAGGGCTTGCCGGCTTCGTCGAACTTGGCCCGAGCGGGATAGTCGTAGCGCTCGTAACGCCGGCTTTGATGCTCCAGATCTCGGCCATCGCAGCTGTGCTGGTGGGTGTAGCGCGGATGGTGAAAGGTGTAGTCGCGCTGGGTCTGGCGCGCGGTGCGCACGTTCTCGGTGTACGAGAAGCGGCGCAGCGCTGGCCGCGGCTGGTCGCCGCCGGGCGTGGGGTTGTACTGAACCGGTTCATCACCGACGCGGCCATGGATGAACAGGCGGTCGCTGTGGATCAGCTTATGGCCCTCGGCGGTATGGCGGAAGGAATAGAAGAAGCCTTCCTCGCGCATGATGCGCTCGACGAAGTGATAGTCGGTGTCGCCGGCCTGCACGCAGTATTCGCGCGCCTGGTGTTCGATGGTGCTGCGCTGCTCGTAATCCTGGTTGAGGCCATGCGCCTCGAGCACCGCCTCAGCGATCTGCGGGACGCTCTGCGACTGGAAGATGCGCCAGTCGGAACTCAGTTTCAAGCGCGCCAGACGCGGCTCGACGATCACGGAATAGCGTGAGCGGCGAAAGCCCGTGTCGCGCTGAGCAAAAGCGGAGACCGCGCCGTGCACGTACCGCACCGGCGTGTCGCCGTGCCAGATGGTCAGCAGTGCGGCGCGGTCCAGGACTGCACCGAAATCGATGGCGGAGTTGGCACTGGCCAGGTCCACTTCCAGCAGGAAGGTCTCGGACAGGCCTTCCTGCAGCGTGAATTCGACGACCTCAAATGACTCGTCGCCGAGGGCGAACGTGAACCGCAGATCGGATTGGGTAGGAATGACGTGCTCCCGCATCGACAGACCTTTCCCACCTGCCATGAGCGAGCGGTCCGCCTATAGAAACGCGTCCGCAGCAAATGAAGAATCTCGCAATGGACGCGAATGGAATATGGGGTCCATTACGTCACACGATCCAATAAATAGATATCAGAAGACTCTTACTTTGATCGGCGCCTGAAGAAAGCATTCGTCGCCGACATTCGGCGAGCGCTTTTCCCTTAACGCGGCCGCGCCCTATTCCCACGCCGTATAAAAAAAGCCCCGCGTCCCAAAAGACGCGGGGCTTTCTGTTTCAACCGGCCAATCAGTTCTTAGCCAGACGCTGCCACGTATCGACAACGGTGTCCGGGTTCAGCGACATCGACAGGATGCCTTCGTCCTTCAACCATTGAGCGAAGTCCGGATGGTCGCTGGGGCCTTGGCCGCAGATACCCACGTACTTCTTGGCGGCCAAGCAAGCCTTGATTGCACGGCGCAGCATGAACTTGACGGCTTCGTCGCGCTCGTCGAAGTCGGCGGCCAAGAGTTCCATGCCCGAGTCGCGGTCCAGGCCCAGCGTGAGCTGGGTCATGTCGTTCGAGCCGATGGAGAAGCCATCGAAAAACTGCAGGAACTCGTCGGCCAAAATGGCGTTGGACGGAACCTCGCACATCATGATGAGCTTCAGGCCGTTTTCGCCGCGCGCCAGGCCGTGCTTGGCGAGCAGGTTCACGACTTTCTCGGCCTGACCCAGCGTGCGCACGAACGGCACCATGATTTCGACGTTCGTCAGGCCCATTTCATCGCGCACCTTCTTGAGCGCTTCGCATTCCATGCGGAAGCACTCGGCGAAGTCTTCGGCGATGTAGCGCGACGCGCCGCGGAAGCCCAGCATGGGGTTCTCTTCCTCGGGCTCGTAACGCGAACCGCCGACCAGTTTGCGGTACTCGTTGGACTTGAAGTCGGACATGCGCACGATGACCGGCTTGGGGTAGAAGGCGGCGGCGATGGTCGCCACGCCTTCAGCCATCTTCTCGACGAAGAAGGCGCGCGGGCTGGCATGGCCGCGGGCGGCCGATTCCACGGCCTTCTTCAGCTCGCCGTCCACGTTCGGGTAGTCCAGGACCGCCTTCGGGTGGATGCCGATGTTGTTGTTGATGATGAATTCCAGGCGAGCCAGGCCGACGCCGCCGTTCGGAATCTGGGCGAAGTCGAACGCCAGCTGGGGGTTGCCCACGTTCATCATGATCTTCAGATCGATGGCGGGCATGTCGCCGCGGCGCACTTCCTCGACTTCGGTTTCGATCAGGCCGTCATAGATGCGGCCTTCGTCGCCTTCGGCGCACGACACGGTCACGGCCTGGCCTTCCTTGAGCAGGTCGGTCGCGTTGCCGCAGCCCACCACCGCCGGAATGCCCAGCTCACGCGCGATGATCGCCGCGTGGCACGTGCGGCCGCCGCGGTTCGTCACGATGGCCGAGGCGCGCTTCATCACGGGTTCCCAGTTGGGATCCGTCATGTCGGTGACCAGGACATCGCCCGGCTGGACCTTGTCCATGTCGGAGATGTCGCCCACCACCCGCACCGGACCCGAACCGATCTTCTGGCCGATAGCACGGCCGGTGATCAGGACCTGGCCGGTCGCCTTCAGGCGGTAGCGCTGCTGCACGTCATTGACGCCCTGCTGCGACTTCACGGTTTCCGGACGCGCCTGCAGGATGTAGATCTTGCCGTCGATCCCGTCGCGGCCCCACTCGATGTCCATCGGACGCTGGTAGTGCTTTTCGATGATGACAGCGTAGCGGGCCAGTTCGTTGACCTCGTCGTCGGTCAGCGAGTAGCGGTTGCGCTCGGACACCGGCACATCCACCGTGCGCACGGCACGACCTTCGGGGCGCTCGGGATCGAATTCCATCTTGATCAGCTTGGAGCCGATACGGCGGCCGACGATGGGATAGTGGCCCTGTTCCAGCGTGGGCTTGAAGACGTAGAACTCGTCAGGGTTGACGGCGCCCTGCACGACGGTTTCGCCCAGACCATACGACGACGTGATGAACACGACGTCCTGGAAGCCCGATTCGGTGTCGATGGTGAACATGACGCCGGCGCTGCCCTTGTCGGAACGCACCATGCGCTGGATGCCGGCCGACAAGGCGACGTCGGCGTGGGCGTAGCCCTTGTGCACGCGATAGGAAATGGCGCGGTCGTTGTACAGCGACGCGAACACGTGGCGGATCTTGTCCAGCACGTCATCGATGCCCACGACGTTCAGGAAGGTTTCCTGCTGGCCGGCGAACGAGGCGTCGGGCAGGTCTTCGGCCGTGGCGGAGGAGCGCACGGCAAACGAGCCCTTGCCGTCAGCATCGAGCTTGGCAAAGGCTTCGCGGATCTGCGATTCGAACTCGGGCGAGAACGGCGCGTCGACGATCCATTGGCGAATCTGCGCGCCGGCGGTGGCCAGCTCGCGCACGTCTTCGGGATTCAGCGTGGTCAGGCGTTCGGCGATCCGCTTGTCCAGGCCGGAGGCCTTCAGGAAATCGCGGAAGGCGTCAGCCGTCGTGGCAAAGCCGCCCGGCACGCGGACACCCGCGCCAGACAGCTGGCTGATCATTTCGCCAAGAGATGCGTTCTTGCCTCCTACCGAGTCCACGTCCGTCATGCGGAGCTGCTCGAACAAAACAACATACGACATTGAAGTCACCTTTTACAATGGAATGAAAGCGAGTTTGGTCAATGGCTGAATCGTGCTGTTTTTGATGCCGGAAAAACCGCGTTTTCCGGCCTTCGCAGAACCGAATTTCAGACGCTGACCAAACTGGCCTTGGACCGCCCTTGGGGTGACTTATAGGGGCCTGATTGTACTCGGTGGAGTACGTCCGGCCATCTGCCTGGTTGGAATTTTTTACACATGACATCTACCCCTATCGTACGCACGGTATACATCGTTTCCGACAGTACCGGCATCACCGCGGAAACGTTCAGCCAGTCCGTGCTTTCGCAGTTCGAAGAGGTCAATTTCAAGCCCATCCGGCTGCCCTTCGTGGACACGCTGGAAAAGGCTGCGGAAGTCGCCATGCGGATCGACCGGAGCGCCCAGGACGCCGGTGTCCCGCCCATCGTTTTCAGCACCCTGGTCAACCCGGAAATCCTGGCCCGCGTTCGACAGGCGAACGGAATCTTCCTGGATCTGTTCGGCACGTTCGTCAGCCACATCGAGCAGGCGCTGGGGCTGAAGTCCAGCCATTCCATCGGCCGGTCGCATATGCAGGCCAACTCGGAAAAATACCGGAACCGGATCGACGCCATCAACTTCAGCCTGGCGCATGACGACGGCCAGTTCGTGAACCAGCTCGATCAGGCCGACGTGATCCTGGTCGGGGTCTCGCGCTGCGGCAAGACGCCCACCAGCCTGTATCTGGCCATGCAGTACGCCATCAAGGCCGCCAACTTCCCGTTGACGCCAGACGACTTCGAACGCGGCACCCTGCCCTCCACCATTGCACCGCACCGCGCCAAGCTGTTCGGCCTATCGATCCAGCCGGAACGCCTGGCGGAAGTCCGCAACGAACGCCGCCCCAACAGCCGCTACGCGCAACTGGAACAATGCCGCTACGAAGTGGCGGAAGCCGAACGCATGATGCGTCGCGAGGGCATTTCCTGGCTGTCCAGCACCACGAAGTCGATCGAAGAGATCGCCACCACGGTGCTGCAGGAAGTCGGACTGGATCGGGGATAAGGCAGGGTGGCTCGCCAAAGCCAGCCCTTTAATTAGGGCGAAGGCTGCGCGCCCTGGGCCGCCTCAGCCCCGAAGGCGCGCGCTGGCCTGCCGGCGCTGCTCGAACAGGCAGATCGCCGCGGCGGCGCCGACGTTCAGCGACTCCACGGCCGCGGCGTCGTGCGGAATGCGTACCTTCAGGCTGGCGGCCGCCAACAGCGCCGGCGCCACGCCCTGGCCTTCGTGACCGAAAACCCATGCGCACTGTTCAGGCAGGCGGTCCGCGAAAAGGTCGCGCGACCCGTCCAGGGCGGTCGCCACGAGCGGCACGCGCAGGCGGGGCAGCAGGGCCTCCAGGTCGGCGTGCTCGTAGATCTCGAGGGCAAAGTGCGCGCCTTGGCCGCTGCGCAGCACCTTGGGCGACCACGCCGCCGCCGTCCCTGTCGCCAGGAACACGCGCTTGATGCCCGCTGCGGCGGACGTGCGCAACAGCGTGCCCACGTTGCCGGGATCCTGGATACGGTCAAACAGGACGCAGGTTTCATCGACCTGCGCAGGCAGCGCCGGAACGGGCGGCGTGACCAGGAAGGCAACGCCCTGCCCGCTTTCCACCGCAGCCACGGCGTGCATCAGCCGCGCGTCCAGCGCGAGGCTTACGTTGTCCGGCACGGCCGCGGCAAGCGCGGCGATATCGGGCTGGGACAGGCGGTCCACGTCGAAGATCGCCCGATCCGGCGGGCCGTAATGTTGCAGCCAGGCCTGGCAGAGATGAACACCGTCCAGCAGCACGGGTGCGCCGCGCTTGCCGGCCGTGCCGGCCAACTTGACCAGCGCCTTGACCGCCGGGTTGTCCCGGGAACTGATGTGCTTCATGAAACCAGGCCGAACGCCTTGATGGGAGCAAAGCTGCGCCGGTGTTCGGCGCACGGGCCGTGCTCGCGCAGCCGTTGCAGATGCAGCGCCGTGCCATAGCCCTTGTGCTGATCGAACGCGTACTGCGGATACAACGTATGCAGGCGCAGCAGGTCCGCGTCGCGAGCGGTCTTGGCAAGAATGGAGGCGGCCGAGATGGCAGGCACAAGGGCGTCGCCCTTGATGACGGTTTGCACGGTGCAGCGCAGCTTGGGCGCCTGATTGCCGTCCACCAGGGCCAGTTGCGGCACCATGGCCAAGCCCTGCACCGCGCGCTGCATGGCCAGCATGGTGGCGCGCAGGATATTCAGGCTGTCGATTTCCGCGACCGACGCGCTGGCGATGCACCAGGCAAGCGCCCGTTCCTTGATCTGCAGCGCCAGTTCCTCTCGGCGGACCGCGGTCAGCACCTTGGAATCGGCCAGCCCGCCGATGAATCGTGACGGATCAAGAATGACGGCGGCCGCGTAGACCTCGCCTGCCAGCGGGCCGCGGCCGGCCTCGTCAACGCCTGCGGTCAGCAACGCAGGCTGCTCTGGCGCCACGAAAAGCTCAGGCTGCTCCATCGGCCACCTCCAGGATCGCCTGCGCGGCCAGCGCCGGCGTATCGCGCAACAGGTCTTGGTGCATGGCGGTAAACCGCGCCTCCACGCGAGCGATCAGCGCGTCGTCGGTCAACGCCTGCCAAGTCGCTTCGGCCAGTTTATCGGGCGTCGCGTCGTCCTGCAAAAGCTCAGGGACAACAAAGTCACGCAGCAGCACGTTGGGCAGACCCACCCACGGCAGATACGGGCGCTGCTGGCCGGACTTCCAGGCCATGATGCGCCGCATCCACGGCGACAACACGTAGGAAATGACCATGGGCCGCTTGAACAGCGCCGTCTCGAGCGTAGCGGTGCCGCTGGCGACGAGGACCGCCGTGGCGGCTTCCATGACGGACCAGGCCACCGGCGCCTTGCGGTCGCCCCCCTCGCCGTGCAGGTCGTGCGCGGTGACGCAGCGCAGGCCGGGCACAGGGTGCTGCGCCAGGATTTCAAGGAACTCCGCCCGCCGCTGGTCATTGACCATGGGCACGATGCATTGCAAGGCCGGATCTTTCTTCAGCAGCTGTTGGGCTGCCTGCAGGAAGCGCGGCGCCAGCAGGCGGATCTCGGACGAGCGGCTGCCGGGCAGGATCGCCAACACGCGGGCGTTCTGGTCGATACCCAGGCGTTCGCGGGCGGCGGCACGGTCAGGCTGCATGGGCACGGCGCCGGCCAGCGGATGGCCCACGTACGTAACCGGAATGCCTTCCTTGCGGTAGATCTCTTCCTCGAACGGAAACAGCACCAGCATGTGCGATACCGATTCGCGGATCTTGTGAATGCGTTCGTAGCGCCACGCCCAGATCGAGGGCCCAACGAAATGCACCGTCGGCGTACCCGCCTGCCGCAATTGATGCTCAAGGCGCAGGTTGAAGTCGGGCGCGTCGATGCCGACGAAGACAGAGGGCGGCTCGGCCAGCCAGCGGCGTTTGACGTCCCGGTACGTGGCCAGCAGGCTGGGCAGGCGCTTGAGCGCGTCCACGTAACCGAACACGGTCAGCGCGTGCATCGGGTGCCAGGCTTCAAAATCACGGGCCTGCATCTGCGGCCCGCCAATGCCTTCGCAGCGCACGCCATTGTCGCGCGCTTGCAGACCGGCAATGATGCGCCCGGCCAGCAGGTCGCCCGAAGGCTCGCCGGCCACCATGCCGATCCGGGTGCTCATGGGCGGATGATGCCGCGGGAGGCGACGTCCAGGAAGTCCAGCAACGTCTGCAGGTGTTCCGCAGCTTCAGGAATGGCCTGCTGGCGGTCGCGCAATTCGGCGCGTGCCGCGTCCAGGGACAGGCCCCGGCGGTAGATGATCTTGTAAGCTTCGCGCAGCGCCGAAATGGAGGCGGCGGAAAAGCCGCGGCGCTTCAAGCCTTCGACGTTGACACCCACCGGACGGCACGGGTTGCCGGCGGCCAGGACGAACGGCGGGGTGTCCTGCATGAGCGAGCTGTTGCCGCCCGTCATGGTGTGCGCGCCCACGCGCGAGAACTGGTGCACGCCGGTCAGACCGCCGATGATCGCCCAGTCGCCCACGTGCACGTGGCCGCCAAGCTGCACCGAGTTGGCCAGGATCGTGTGGCTGCCGATGTGGCAGTCATGGGCCACGTGAACGTAGGCCATGATCCAGTTATCGTCGCCCAACGTCGTTTCGCCGCCGTCTTGCGTGGTGCCGGTGTTCAGCGTGACGAATTCACGGACCGTATTACGGTCGCCGATGGTCAGCCGGGTGGGCTCGCCCGCGTACTTCTTGTCCTGCGGCATGCCGCCGATGGAGCAGTACCGGTAGAACCGGTTGTCGCGACCGATGGTGGTCACGCCGTCGATCATGCAGTACGGGCCAATTTCGGTTCCCGCACCGACGGTCACATCGGGCCCCACCACTGCGAACGGGCCGATGACCGCGGTCGGGTCGATTTTTGCCGCCGGATCGACAACAGCGGTGGGATGGATGTTTCCTGCCATTTACTCTTCCAGGCTGCGAATCGCGCACATCAGCTTGGCCGACGCCACTTCCTGGCCATCGACGGTCGCGCGTGCTTGATACTTACAGATGCTGCGGCTCAGGCGTTCAGCTTCAACCTCGATGCGCAGCTGGTCGCCCGGAACGACGGGGCGGCGGAAGCGCGCGCCATCGATGCCGACCAGGTAATAGGCGGTCTTGGCGCCTTCGCACTTGAGGCCGCCGTTCTCGTCCGTGAAGGAGAACAGCGCCGAGGCCTGGGCCATGGCTTCAACGATGAGCACGCCCGGCATCACCGGATGGTGAGGAAAGTGACCGTTGAAAAACGGCTCGTTGATCGAGACGTTCTTGATGGCGACGATGGACTTGCCAGGCACCATTTCCACAACACGGTCAATCAGCAGCATCGGGTAGCGATGCGGCAGCCTCTCCATGATCCCCTTGATGTCGAGTTCCATTTTTCTCTGCGTTCCTGCGAAATTAAATAAGGTGGCGGCGCGCGCGCGCCAGGGCGGCGAACGCGCCCTAGTCCTTTTCCAGCGTGCGCAAACGGCGGCGCAATTGCGCCAACTGTTGTATCACGGCGGCGTTGCGCTGCCATTCGCCATGCTCCGCGTACGGGAAGACCCCGGTATAGCGGCCAGGCTTGGAAATATTGGACGTCACTGCCGTGCCGCCCGAGATATGCACGTCGTCGCCCAGCACCAGATGGCCCGAAAGCATCGCGGCGCCGCCGATGGTGCAGCGCTCGCCGATGGTCGTGGAGCCTGCCACCCCGACGCACGCCGCCATTGCGGTGTGCGCGCCGATGCGGCAGTTGTGGCCGATC
Organism: Achromobacter sp. UBA5777; assembly: GCF_002418565.1. Taxonomy (NCBI): domain Bacteria; kingdom Pseudomonadati; phylum Pseudomonadota; class Betaproteobacteria; order Burkholderiales; family Alcaligenaceae; genus Achromobacter; species Achromobacter sp. UBA5777. The sequence goes on from NZ_DIEJ01000284.1 coordinate 25,147, forward strand.
ATGATCTGGTTGTCGAGCTTCACGCCGTCAGCCAGAACAGTGTCTTCGAGTGCGCCGCGATCGACGGTGGTGTTGGCGCCGATTTCAACGTCGTCGCCAAGGGACACGCCGCCAAACTGTGGAATCTTGCCCCAGGCGCCCTTGCCCAGCGAAGGATCCGGCGCAAAGCCGAAACCGTCGGCGCCAAGCACCGATCCGCTATGCAGGATGACTCGAGCGCCGATCTTGACGCCTTCGTACAGCGTGACATTGGCATGCAGCCGGCCGTCGGGACCGATGGACGAACCAGCGCCGATGACGCATCCCGGACCCAGCACCGTGCCGCGCCCGATGCGCACGCCAGCTTCAACGACGCAGTTGGGGCCGACGCGCACACCCTCTTCGATGATGGCGTCAGGCGCGACCACGGCGGAGGGATGCGTATCAGCGGGCAAGGCGGGTCTACGGGCAGTGTCAAACCACTGCGCGACGCGCGCGTAAAGCAGATAGGGATGCTTGCAGACGACCAATGCGAACGGCGGCCGGTCGGTGCCCTGGGCCTCAAGCGCCTCGGCGACGTCGGGAGAGACGATGACCGCCCCTGCTCCCGTTGCGCCAAGCTGGCTCTGATAGCGGGGGTTGGACAGGAAAGAGATTTCCTGAGGACCAGCCGAAGACAGGGTCCCGATGCCGCAGACCCGCATGGGGTCTGCGCCGGGAACCGCACTGATACGCCAGTCCATACCCTGGGTATTGGCGGCGCTCAACATTGCTTCGAGTGTCGGCGCGCGGGCAAGATCCAGTAAAACCGGCATGACTAGACGGGTATCGCTTTACTTGCCCAGGCTCTGAATCACCTTGTCGGTGATGTCGATGCGGGGGTTGACCGTCACTGCGTCCTGGATGATCAGGTCGTAGTTTTCCTGTTCGGCGATGCGCTTGATGGCGTCATTGGCCTTGGACACGATGCCCGAGAATTCTTCGTTGCGGCGGCGGTTGAAGTCTTCCTGGAATTCGCGGCGCTTGCGCTGCAGGTCGGTATCCAGGTTGGCCAGTTCGCGCTGGCGCTTGACGCGGTCGGATTCCGACAGGACGGGCGCGTCCTTGTCGAATTTCTCGGCTTGCGAGCGCAGGCTGTTGTTCAGGCGTTGGAGTTCGTCGTCGCGCTTCTTGAATTCGGCTTCGATCTTGCTCTGGGCAGTCTTGGCCGGACCCGATTCGCGCAGGATGCGTTCGGTATTGACGAAACCGATCTTGGTGCTTTGCGCTTGGGCGGGGATCGCGGCAGCCGAACCGAGAATGAGCGCACCCACCAGGGCAATGGAGCCGCCCAGCTTGCCACGGCGCTTCGCGCCCAGCGTCTTCGATGATTTAAGTGCGAAATCAGACATCATGAAAATCTCACCTTCCAGTAAGGCAAAGCCAAAGTGTGTATTGTGCCACTAAACAGCAAGGACGCTGGGCCAGTGGGCCCTGCCCTTGTTTTCAAGAGTAACGCCTCGCTTAGAATCCGGTCCCGATCTGGAACTGGAAGCTTTGCTTGTCGTCGCCCGGCTTGGAATTGAGCGGCCGCGCATAGGACAACTGCAGCGGACCCATCGGCGATTGCCAGGACAGGCCCACGCCCGCCGAGAAACGCCAGCCGCACGGATCTTCGACCTCGGTATTGTCCCGGCCGCCCGTGCAGGAGAGGCCGCTGCCTGCCGACACCTGACCGGCGTCGCTGAAAATGAACCAACGCAACGTGCGATCCTTGGACGCGCCCGGGAACGGCAGGTAGAGCTGCGCGTTTGCCACGATGCGGCGCGTGCCGCCCAGGTAGTCGCCCGTCTTGACGTCGCGCGGACCCAGCGACGAGCCTTCGTAGCCGCGGACGGTGCCGATACCGCCGGCATAGACGTTCTTGATGACCGGGTAATCGTTGCTGCCGTAACTCCGGCCCCAATCAACCATACCGTTGAGCGCCAGCGTGTACGAGCCGCCCAGCGGCACGTAGTACTGCTGCTGCGCGGTCAGCATGGTGTATTGCAGGTCGACGGTCGACAGGTCGGCCTTCAGGCGGGTGTACGAACCCTTGGTCGGCGCCAAAGCGCTGTCACGCGTGTCCTTGGACCAGCCGGCGCTGAAAATCACCGAATTGGTCGAATCGCCATACTGGTCGACGAAGTGCTCGTAGGCCGCCGGCGAGTTGTTGTACAGGTCGATCTGGTTGCGTTCGAAGTTGGCGCCCAGGAAGACGCGGTCATACTCCGAGATCGGGATACCGAAGTTCATGCCCAGGCCCATGGCCTTGACGCGGTAATCACCGTCGTTGTTGTTCCAGGGCTCGGTCACGCGGTAGTACGCGGACGTGGTGCGGCTGATGCCGTCCTTGGTCCAGTACGGGTCGGTGTGCGACAGCACCACGGCGCGGTTCGTCTTGCTGGTATTCAGTTGCAGCGTCAGGTTGGTGCCGCTGCCGAAGACGTTGTCTTCGCTGATGCCTGCCGACAGAATCGCCTTTTCGGACGAGCCGTAGCCCACGCCCAGGTTGATCATGCCGGTGGGCTTTTCCTTCACGTCGACGTTGACGTCGACCTGGTCGGGCGAACCCGGGACCGGATCGGTCTTGACGTTGACGTCGCTGAAGTAGCCCAGACGATCGACGCGGTCGCGCGAAGTCTTGATGTCGGCGGCGTCGTACCAGGCGGCTTCCTGCTGGCGCATTTCGCGGCGCACGACTTCGTCCCGGGTACGGGTGTTGCCGCCGATCTGGATGCGGCGCACATAGACGCGGCGGCTCGGATCGACGTAGAAGGTCAGGTCGGCTTCGTGCTTGGCGCGGTCGAGCTGCGGGTTCGGGTTGACGTTGGCGAACGCGTAGCCCAGTTCACCCAGGTAGTCGGTGATCGCCTTGGCGGAATCGTTGGTCTTGGCGGCCGAGAAGGTCTCGCCGGCCTTGATCTGCACCAGGTCGTTGATTTCCTTGTCCAGGCCCAGCAGGTTGCCCGCCAGCTTTACGCTGCGCACCTTGTAGGGCTCGCCTTCATGGACGGTGATCGTGATGCGGATGTCCTGGCGGTCGGGCGAAATGGTGACTTGCGGCGGCTCGACCGAGAACTCCAGGTAACCCTGATCCAGGTAGAACGAGCGCAGGCGTTCGAGGTCGCCCTCGAGCTTTTCGCGCGAGTATTTGTCGGTATCCGTGTACCAGGTCAGCCAGCCCGGCGTCGTGAGCTTGAATTCGTCCAGCAGATCGCTTTCGGAAAAAGCCTTGTTGCCGACGAAACGAATTTCCTGAATGCGAGCGACCGAGCCCTCGAACACATCGAAACTGACGCCGACGCGATTGCGCGGCAGCGGCGTGACGGTGGAGGTGACTTCGACGCCGTACTTGCCCTTGGACAGATACTGCTGTTTCAGCTCGTATTCAGCGCGCTCGAGCATGGAGCGGTCGAAAATGCGGCCTTCCGCAAAACCGACCTGGGCCAGCGACGTGGTAATGGCCTTGGAGTCGAACTCGCGCATGCCGTTGAAATTAACGGAGGCGATGGTCGGACGTTCCTGGACGACCACGACGACGACATTATTGTCCGTCTGGATCTGAACGTCGGTGAAAAAGCCCGTGCCATACAAGCGGCGAATGGCTTCGGTGGCTTCTTCTTCGGTGAATTTCTCGCCCACTTTGACGGGGAGATAACCAAAGACGGTGCCGGCGTCGGTTCGTTGAATACCCTCTACGCGGATATCCCGTACGACAAAGGGTTCGAAGGCGTGGGCCAAGGCCGGCAACATCAGCGCGGCAACGAGACCCGGCAGTACACCCTTTTTGTGTTGAAACATCCGGCGAAAAGACATCCTTGAGTATCCTCGGTCGTGCAAATGGCGGGGGATTTTATGCTAAATCGCGTTCAAGTGAACAAACGCGTGAAATCGTTGAACAGCGCAAGCCCCATAAGGCTTGCCAATATGCCTATGCCAGCGCGTTGTCCGATGTCTATCCATCTGGCGGGCGGGGGGCTGCCCCGCACAATTTCGACGAGATAGTACAGCAGATGGCCACCATCCAGCATAGGAATGGGAAGCAAATTTAAAACGCCAAGGCTGATACTGATCAATGCGATATAGGCGATATACGCAACAATGCCGATCCGGGCAGTCTGGCCGGCATAGTCGGCAATCGTGACCGGACCGCTGACATTGCGCCAGGACACGTCGCCCGTCACCATCCGGCCCATCATGCGAAGCGAAAACCAGGCGGTGTCCCAAGTACGGACGGCGCCGCGCCAGAGGCTGTCGAAGACGCCGTAGCGCACGGTCACCATCGGCACGTTGCCGCCCAGTTGCACGCCGACACGGCCGATCTCCTGACCGTTGACGACTTCGGGACGAGGCGTGACGTTCAGGGTGACGCTGGCGCCGTCGCGCACCACGGTAAGCGCAAGCGGCTTCCCGGCACTTTCCTGGATCTGCTTGACGAGCGCGCCGGTATCAGGGGCCGGCTGGCCATTTACGGCCACGACCAGATCACCGGCGCGCAGGCCCGCGGCCTGCCCTTCGCCGCCGTCGATCACGGCGCGCACCGCGGGCTTGGGTTGAGCCAGACGCACACCGGCGGCGGCGAGCGGGTCACCCTCGGCCGGGTCCATCGTGTTGGGGGGAAGGTCGAGTTCGCGCTGCTGAACGGCGCCGGACGGGGTGCGGACCTCGATGCTGGCGCGGCCACCGGTGGACATCACGTCCATCAGGCGCCAGCGGGCGTCGGACCATGATGCAACTTCCTGGCCGTCGATGGCCAGGATGCGATCACCGGCCAGCAGACCCGCGCGGGCGGCTGGCGTCTCGGCAGCAGGAGGCGCGATGATGGCGACGGGCTCCTCGGTGCCGGCCATATTCAGGCCCGCATACAGAAACACCGCAAGTATCAGATTGAAGATGGGACCGGCCGCCACGATGGCGATGCGCTGTCCGACCGGCTTGGTGTTGAATGCCGACGCCGCCACGGCGGGCGAAGCCCCGGGCGGCGCATCGTCCAGCATCTTGACGTAACCGCCCAGCGGCAGCGCGGAAACCGCCCATTCGGTGCCGTGCCGGTCGGTGCGGCGCAGGATGACCTTGCCAAAACCGACTGAGAAACGCAGGACCTTCACACCACACAGGCGGGCAACCCAATAGTGCCCAAGCTCATGGAAAATGATCAGTGAGCCAAGCGCTACGGCAAAGGCCAGCAGGGTGAAAAGCATGGGGTCGGAGTCTAGAAAATCAGAGGCAGGCGCGGCCCGCTATCAGGCCAGTCCGAGGTTGCCCGAAAAGGCGCGCGCCTCGGCGTCAAGCGCAAGTACGTCGTCAAGACTGCTGAGCGTAACAGATGCCTGCCGTGCTTGCCACTCGAGCGCCGCCTCGATGACCCGCGGAATCCAGGTATAGGCGAGCCGGCCTTCCAGGAAGGCATCGACCGCAACTTCATTCGCGGCGTTGAGCGCCACGCAGGCGCCCTGCCCCGCCCGCATTGCGGCGAACGAATGGGCCAGGCAAGGAAACCGGGTCAGATCCGGCTTTTCGAAGTCGAGCCGGCCATGGCGGGTCAGGTCAAGCGGACCGACGCCACTCTCGATGCGATCGGGGAACCCAAGACCGTAGGCAATGGGCGTGCGCATGTCGGGCTGTCCCAATTGCGCGAGAACGGAGCCGTCGTCGTACTCAACCATTGAATGCACGACGCTCTGCGGGTGCACCACCACCTCGATCCGATCGGCGGGCATTGCAAACAGCCAATGGGCTTCGATGACCTCCAGGCCTTTGTTCAGCATGGTGGCCGAGTCGACGGATATCTTGCGGCCCATGCTCCAGTTGGGATGGGCGCAGGCTTGCTCAGGGGTGACGTCGTGCAGGTCTTCGAGATCGCGCCCGCGGAACGGGCCGCCCGACGCGGTCAGCAACAGGCGCCGTACGCCTTTTGCCGGACTATGGGGCGCATCCGCGCGTCCTTGGTGCGGCAAACACTGAAAGATGGCGTTGTGTTCGCTATCGATAGGCAGCAGTTCGGCGCCGTTATCGCGGATTGCCTGCATGAAAAGCGTGCCGGCGGCAACCAGCGCCTCTTTGTTGGCCAGCAATACGCGCTTGCCCGCACGCGCGGCAGCCAGTGCCGAGGGCAAGCCTGCGGCGCCGACGATGGCGGCCATGACGGCGTCGCATTGGGGATCCGCGGCCGTGTCGGCCAGCGCCTGCGCGCCGACGCGGATCTCGGGCATGGGCTGTCCGCCCGGCCACGCGTCGATGAATTTCTGACGGGCGGCGGTGTCGGGCACCACCACGACGGCGGCCCGGCTGGCCTGGGCCTGCTCGGCCAGCCGCTGCATCCGGCTGTGCGCCGACAGCGCATAAACCGCCATCCGCTCCGGGTGGCGAGCAATTACGTCCAGCGTGCTTTCACCGATGGATCCGGTCGATCCCAGCACGACGACACGTTGAAAAGCCGTCAAAACAAGACTCCAGACAAAAGTAGCGCAAACGGCGCGACGGGCAGGATCGCATCGATGCGGTCATAGACGCCGCCATGGCCAGGCAAGAGTGTGCTGGAATCCTTGCGGCCCGCACGGCGCTTGAGCAGCGATTCGAACAGGTCTCCCACAATGGACAGCACGCCCAGAACAGCGGCGATCGGCAACGCAAGCCAGAAAGTCCAACGTTCGACCAGGGCATGACCGAAGGTGCCGTCCCACAGACTGGACAGACCAATCCACACCACCGCGCCCAGGACGCCGGCAATGGCGCCTTCAATGGTCTTGCCCGGACTCACGCGCGGAGCCAGTTTACGCTTGCCGAAGGCCCGGCCGGCAAAATATGCCGCAATATCAGCCACCCAGACGAGGGCGAGGAGGGACACGACGAACACCGCGCCGCGCGCCACGTACATCTGGGCCAGAACCGCCCAGGCGGCAAACGCGGCCGGCACGGAGAAGACCGACCAGGCCAGGCTGGCCGGCGGCGCATCGGAACGCCCGCGCACCACGGCGGCTACGCCACCAAACAGCCAGACGGCCGAGACGGCAGGAACCAGGTAGCGCAGCACCCAGCCCGGATCGCCGGCGCCGCTACGGTCGCCCGCCAACCAGGCGGAGGTCAGCACCAGCATGCCGGCGAAAAGCAGGACGGCGACGCCGATGGCGATGACGGGGGATGGCGGTTGCGGCAGCGTCAGGCGCAGCCACTCCCAATTGGCGCAAGCGGCCGCAAGGGCCAGCAACGCGACGAACCACCATGGATTGGCGCTCGCCATGGCGGCGGCCAGAATGGCCAACAAAACGACGGCGGTAACGATACGCTGGCCCAGCATGTGACGGTCTCCTCTTGTGCAGCCTGGAAAGACGCGCGCGTCGCGATCAGCCTATTTGGCGGCGGCTTCGCTGACTTGGGCGCTGGTGCGGCCGAAGCGGCGCTCGCGCGTGCGGTACCAATCAAAGGCGGCCGTGAGTTCATTGGCGCCGAAATCCGGCCAGTAGCGATCCGTGAAGTAGAACTCCGCGTACGCCATCTGCCAGATCAGAAAATTGGAAATGCGCTGTTCGCCGCCCGTGCGGATGAACAGGTCGGGCTCGGGAGCCCATGCCATGGAAAGATGCCTGGAAAGGCGCTCTTCGTCCACCCGGTCGGGGTGCGCCGCGAGGTCGGGCTCGGCCGCCAACATGGCGCGGGTGGCTTGCAGGATGTCCCAACGGCCGCCGTAGTTGGCGGCGACAGTCAGGTGCAGCCGGTCGTTGTGCGCGGTGCGTTCCTGGGCAGCGGCAATGAGCTCGCGCAGGCGCGGCTCGAAAGCGCTCAGGTCGCCGATCACGTGCAGACGCACGCCCTGCTCTTGCAGCTTGCCGACTTCACGCTCAAGTGCCTGCACGAACAGGCGCATCAGCAACGAAACCTCTTCGGCCGGACGGCGCCAGTTCTCGGAACTGAACGCGAACAACGTCAGGTAGCGCACGCCGGCGCGTCCGCAGGCCTCGACCACGCGCCGGACGGCCTGCACGCCCTTGGCGTGCCCGGCAGTGCGAGGCAGCAGGCGCCGCGTCGCCCAGCGACCGTTGCCATCCATGATGATGGCGACGTGCTCGGGGATGTCACGGATATCGGGGACCGCCTGAGTCGAACTGGTTGCCATTAGTTTGGGGACTGCGCGCGGCGGACCGGCGAAAAAGACGAATACGGGAAAAAACCTGCGCCGTCGATTCCATCGCTACGAGGAAGTACCGCGAGGCAATGGACGGGACGGCGCATGTGCAACGTAATCCTGACGCCACGCGGACCGCAATGCGGCGCCTCGTGGCGTGTGGGGATTATACGGTCATGATTTCGGCTTCTTTCTGGACGACCATCTTGTCGATGTCGGCGACGGCGCGATCCGTCAGCTTCTGGACGTCATCTTGCGAACGACGCTCGTCGTCCTCGGAGATTTCCTTGTCCTTGACCAGCTTCTTGAGCGCTTCGTTGGCCTCGCGGCGCAGGTTCCGCACCGCGATCTTGGCGTCTTCGCCTTCGCTGCGCACGACCTTGGTCAGGTCGCGGCGGCGTTCTTCGGTCAGCGCGGGCATCGGCACGCGGATCGTGTCGCCCATGGAGATGGGGTTCAGACCCAGGTCCGACTCACGGATGGCCTTTTCGATCGGGCCGGCCATGTGCTTTTCGTACGGCTGCAGGCTGATGGTGCGGGCGTCGACCAGGTTCACGTTGGCGACCTGGCCCACGGGCACGGGCGAACCGTAGTATTCGACCTGCACGTGGTCCAGGATGCCGGTGTGGGCGCGGCCCGTGCGGATCTTGGCCAGGTTGGTCTTGAGCGTATCAAGCGACTTGGCCATTCTGGCCTCGGCGGATTTGCGGATTTCTGCTGCGCTCATGGAATTTCCTTTTCTTTAAACGTGTACCAACGTGCCTTCGTCCTCGCCGCTCACGACTCGCTTGAGCGCGCCGGACTTATTGATCGAAAACACCTTGATCGGCAGTTTCTGGTCGCGGCACAGCGCAAAGGCGGTGGCGTCCATGACTTCCAGACGGCGGACGATCGCCTCGTCGAAGCTGATGCGCGCGTAGCGCGTTGCGGTGGGATCCTTGTTGGGATCCGCGCTGTAGATGCCGTCCACCTTGGTGGCCTTCAGCACGATCTCCGCGCCGATCTCGGCGCCGCGCAGTGCCGCAGCCGTGTCGGTGGTGAAGAAGGGGTTGCCGGTGCCCGCGGCGAAGATCACGACCTTGCCCTCTTCGAGGTAGCGCAAAGCCTTCGGCCGGATGTAGGGCTCGACGACCTGATCGATATTCAGCGCGGATTGTACCCGGGTGTCGATACCCTTGTGCTTGAGCGCGTCTTGCAGCGCAAGCGCGTTCATGATGGTGGCCATCATGCCCATGTAGTCGGCGGTCGCGCGGTCCATGCCCTGCGCACCCGGGGCGACGCCACGGAAGATGTTGCCTCCGCCGATGACGATGGCCAGTTCGACGCCCGTGGCGGCGACTTCAGCGATCTCATCGGTCATACGGACGATGGTGGAGCGATTGATGCCGAATGCATCGTCGCCCATCAGCGCCTCGCCGGAAAGTTTGAGAAGAACCCGTTTGTATGCCCTGCTGCTCATAGGTGATATCCCGAAGAACAATCCGACGAAAGTGTAAGTCAAGAATGGGGTTGACCCCCAGCGCCGCGCCCGCGAGGCGGGTTGGGCGCCCCCGAGGCGTCTGCCTTTGGGGGCCCATGCGGCGAAAAAGGCCGGACTAGAATTTAATCTAGCGCCGGCCTTTAAGCACTACCTAGAGGTCAGGCGGCGCCAGCGGCGGCGGCGGCAACCTCAGCGGCAAAGTCGCTGGTCTTCTTCTCGATACCTTCGCCGACGACGAACAGCACGAACTTGCTGATCGACGCGCCCTTTTCCTTCAGGTGCTGTTCGACCGTGTGCTTGTCGCTCTTGACGAACGGCTGCGACAGCAGCGTCACTTCTTTCAGGAACTTCACGACCGAGCCTTCAACCATCTTGGCGACGATGTCGGCCGGCTTGCCGGATTCAGCGGCCTTCTGCTCCGCAACCGAGCGCTCGGCGGCGATGTCGGCCGGGTTCACGCCGTCGGCGTTCAGAGCCTTGGGCTTGGTGGCGGCGATGTGCATCGCCAGGTCCTTGCCCACTTCTTCGGCGCCGGTGTATTCGACCAGCACGCCGATCTTGCCGCCGTGCACGTAGCTGGCCAGCGAGTTGGCGGTCTCGATGCGCTCGAAGCGGCGGATCGAGATGTTTTCGCCGATCTTGCCGATCAGGGCGGTGCGGGTGGTTTCGACGGTGCCTTCGCCGTACGGCAGCGCCGACAGCGCGGCGACGTCTGCCGGGTTCTGCGTGGCGACCAGTTCGGCCAGCTTGTTCACGAAGCCGACGAAGTCGTCGTTCTTGGCGACGAAGTCGGTTTCGCAGTTGATTTCGATGACGGCGCCCTTCTTGGCGTCGGCGGAGATGAACAGACCGATCAGGCCTTCGGCGGTGACACGGGCAGCAGCCTTGCTGGCCTTGTTGCCCAGCTTGACGCGCAGGATTTCCTCGGCGCGGGCCAGGTCACCTTCGGCTTCCGTCAGGGCCTTCTTGCATTCCATCATGGGCGCGTCAGTCTTTTCGCGCAGTTCCTTGACCAGGGCAGCGGTAATTTCAGCCATGTTTGCTCCAAATTTTGCTAAGACACGCCCCGGCGGGCCGGGGCTGTGATTTGATTCGATGGGACGCCCGCACTGGGCGGGCCTGGAAGATGGGAGCCCAGCTTCGCAGCGCCGGCGGGGCGGAAACGGGCCGGTTTCGGCGCCGCTTCCAGACCTTACCCGCCGGACATGACAACCGGCTTAGGCCTGGTTGTCTTGAACTTCGACGAACTCTTCCTGACCTTCGCCCAGTTCTTCGACCAGACCGTTCAGGTTTTGCTCGCGGCCTTCCAGGACGGCGTCGGCGATGCCCTTGGCGTACAGCGCGATGGCCTTGGCCGAGTCGTCGTTGCCGGGGATGACGTAGTCGATGCCTTCGGGCGAGTGGTTGGTGTCAACCACGGCGACCACGGGGATGCCCAGCGTCTTGGCTTCGGCGATGGCGATCTTGTGGTAGCCGACGTCGATCACGAACATGGCATCGGGCAGACCGTTCATGTCCTTGATGCCGCCGATCGACTTGTTCAGCTTGTCCAGTTCGCGTTGGAACAGCAGGCCTTCCTTCTTGATCATGCGCTCGGCGCCGCCTTCGGCGACAACGGCTTCCATGTCCTTCAGGCGCTTGACCGAGGTCTTGACCGTCTTGAAGTTGGTCAGCATGCCGCCGAGCCAGCGGGCGTCGACGAAGGGCATGCCGCAACGGGCGGCTTCAGCGGCGACCAGCTCGCGAGCGGCGCGCTTCGTGCCGACGAACAGGATGTTGCCGCCGCGAGCAGCCAGCTGCTTCACGAACTTGGTGGCTTCCTGGTACTTATCAACCGTCTTTTCGAGGTTGATGATGTGAATCTTGTTGCGGTGGCCGAAGATGTACTGCGACATCTTGGGGTTCCAGTAACGGGTCTGGTGACCAAAGTGGACACCCGCTTCCAGCATTTCGCGCATCAAAGACATTTAATTCTCCAAGGGTTGGTTTCTTGCGCCGCACCTGCATCAGCATCCTGCTGACACCCTGGGTGGTGTTGCGCGCGATTTCCCGCAAAAACGCGGGATGACAAAAATTTTAACCGGGCCGGCCGATCACTGCCGCAATAACTACGACGCTCCAGGCGTGTTGCCTGTAGCGGCGCGCCTTTAACGACTTCTACTACGCTGCCGCGATAAACCCAGACGGCCGCCACACGACAAGAGACTTGCATTGCGTCTGCCCGACACTCCAGGAGTTTCCTGGAAGTTTCTTCGAGACGCACCCGGAATTGTTTTGTTGGCGGCGAAATCCAGTTCTTCGCGAACGTGGCCGCTAGGCCTGCCCGCGCATCAGGCCGCTGTGGCAGTTCTTAAGGATCCTTTTCAGGATGCGCTTTTCAGCACACGCTTTTCAGCACACGCTTTTCAGCAAAATTCCAAGAACTTAATCCAGCGCCCATACCGAACCTGCATCGCCGCTCAAAAACACTTCCGGGCTTGCAAGCACACCGCACCCAGCCAGTGTCAGCATTCATGCCCCAAGCTCCATGTCCCAAGCTTCGTGCCCCAAGCGCATCCAGCCGGATTTCCATTTGTCGCCCACTTTTCCCCCAATACCAGCAGCCTGCCCGAATTCGCTCCACAACCTTCGCTTGCGGTGAAACTTCAGGGCTTGCCGCGGGATCTCAAGAAAGAACCGCGCGAAACCAGATTTCCTGCCGGGTGTGCTCCAGCCCTCTGCTTTAGACCTTTGCTCTGGACCCAAAGACCAGCACCCGCCGGGTTTGGCTGGGAGCCGGGATCTTCCCACCCTGACGGATGTTCTTCTCCTGACTCTTCTTGCCGGTAACCCGATTGCTCCCCAAATTTTTAGGGAAGCCTATAATTCTACTATTCTTTCAAGCAGACATTCAAGCGACTCGTCGCAAGCATTCCATGGGCACAATCACCAATCCGGCCGACCTGGCCAAGATGCGCGCCGCCTGCCAGGACGCCGCCAAAGTTCTCGATTTCATCACGCCGTACGTCAAGCCGGGGGTCACCACGGGCGAACTCGACCGCCTGTGCCTGGAATACTTGACCGACGAGCTCAAGGTGAAGTCCGCCACGGTCGGCTATGCGCCCCCGGGCTACCCGCCCTTCCCCGGCGCCATCTGCACCTCGGTCAATCACCAGGTGTGCCACGGCATCCCGGGCGACAAGGTCCTGAAAAATGGGGACTCATTGAACATCGACGTCACCATCATCAAGGATGGCTGGTTTGGCGACACGAGCCGGATGTACGCGGTGGGCGAGCAGTCCATTCTGTCCCGGCGCCTGTCCGACATCACGTTCGAGTGCATGTGGAAAGGCATCCAGCAGGTCAAGAACGGCGCCACGCTGGGCGACATCGGCAACGCGATCCAGAAGCACGCCGAATCGAACGGCTTTTCGGTGGTGCGCGAATTCTGCGGCCACGGCATCGGCGAACGCTTCCACGAAGACCCGCAGGTGCTGCACTACGGCAAGCCCGGCACGGGCGTGAAGCTGGTGACCGGCATGCTGTTCACCATCGAGCCCATGATCAACGCCGGACGCCGCGAGATCCGCCAACTGGCCGACGGCTGGACCGTCGTCACCCGCGACCACAGCCTGTCCGCGCAATGGGAACACGCCGTCTGCGTGACGGAAACCGGCTACGAGGTCCTGACCCTCTCGCCCGGCATGCCCCAGCCGCCCGCGTTCATCACCGAACCCATCGTCATTCCCGCCGTCTGAAGCCCCGCAGCCACCCATGACCGCCGAAATCCTTACCAAGCTGCGCGAACGCATTCAGGAATCCCGGCGGGCCGCGGTGGCCCAGTTCCGGGAACACGAACGGCCGGACATCCTCCTGACCGAACTGCGACGCATCGTGGATGCCGCCCTGCGGGATCTGGTCAAGCATTGTCCGCTGCCGATCGGCGCCACGCTGGCTGCCGTGGGCGGCTATGGCCGTGGCGAGCTCTACCCCCATTCCGACGTCGACCTGCTGATCCTGCTGCCCCACGCCCCGACGCCGGACGAAGAAAGCGCGATCGAAAAACTGGTGGCATCGCTGTGGGATCTGGGACTGGAGCCCGGCCACAGCGTGCGCACCATCGAGGATTGCGAGCGCGAGGCGGACGCGGACATCACCGTGGAAACCGCGCTGCTGGAATCCCGCTGGCTGGCCGGCAGCCGCGTGCTGATGCGCAAATTCGATGCCGCGACCAAGTCCCGGCTGGATCCGCAGGCGTTCTTTCTGGCCAAACGGGTTGAAATGCAGCAGCGCCATGCGCGCTACCACGACACCCCGTACGCGCTGGAACCCAATTGCAAGGAATCGCCGGGCGGCTTACGCGATCTGCAGGTCATTCTGTGGATGGCGCGTGCAGCCGGTTTCGGCAACAACTGGCGCTCGGTGGCGCAGGCGGGTCTGCTGACCTCATCCGAGGCGCGCGACCTGCGCAAGGCCGAGCAGGCCTTCAAGCGCCTGCGCATTGAACTGCACCTGCTCGCCAACCGGCGCGAAGACCGGGTGCTGTTCGATCTGCAGCCCGCGCTGGCCGAGGTCTACGGCATCCACGCCACCGCCACGCGGCGCGGCAGCGAACTGCTGATGCAGCGCTACTACTGGGCGGCGCGACTCGTGACGCAGCTGAACGGCATCCTGGTGCAGAACATCGAGGAACGGCTGTTTCCGCGTCCCGACAGTGACGCGCGTGACATCGACGACGATTTCCGCAACCTGCGCGACCGCCTGGACATCATTCGGGACGACGGTTTCGAGCGCAATCCCACCCTGCTGCTGCGCGCCTTCCTGGTGATGCAGCAGCACCCCGAGCTGACCGGCATGTCGGCGCGCACGCTGCGCGCCATCTGGCATTCGCGTCACCGCATCGACGCGCAGTTCCGCCGCAACCCCGTCAACCGCAAACTGTTCCTGCAGATCCTGCAGCAGCCGCGCGGCATCGTGCACGAACTGCGGCGCATGACCATGCTGAACATCCTGCCGCGTTATCTGCCGGTGTTCCGCCGCATCGTGGGCCAGATGCAGCACGACCTTTTCCATGCCTATACGGTGGACCAGCACACGCTGGCGGTGGTGCGCAACCTGCGGCGATTCACCATGCCCGAGCACGCGCAGGAATATCCGCTGGCCAGCCAGCTGATCGCCGGTCTGGACCGGCACTGGCTGCTGTACGTGGCGGCGCTGTTTCATGACATCGCCAAAGGCCGCGGCGGCGACCATTCCGAACTGGGTGCGCGCGAAGTGCGCAAGTTCGCTGCGGATCACGGCATGGACCCGGAAGACGCGAAACTGGTCGAGTTTTTGGTGCGTCAGCATCTGCTGATGTCGGCGGTCGCGCAAAAGCGCGACCTGTCTGACCCCGACGTCGTGCAGGGATTCGCCGCCACGGTGAAGGACGAGCGCCATCTGACCGCGCTGTATCTGCTGACGGTGGCGGACATTCGCGGCACCAGCCCCAAGGTCTGGAACGCCTGGAAGGGCAAGCTGCTGGAAGACCTGTACAAGCTGACGCTGGCGGCGCTGGGCGGCGCCCATGCCGACGCCCACACCGTGCTGGCCGAGCGCAAGGAAGAAGCGGCGCGGCTGACCCGCCTGGCCGGCCTTCGCGACGACGCGCGCGAAGCGTTCTGGAATCAGCTCGACGTGGCGTATTTCCTGCGCCATGACGCGTCCGACATCGCCTGGCACACGCGCCACCTGTACCACCAGGTCGCGCCGGCCAAAGCCGTGGTCAAGGCGCGCCCCACCGAACAGGGTGAAGGCCTGCAGATCATGGTCTACACGCGCGACGCCCCCGACCTGTTTGTTGCCATTTGCGGTTATTTCGACGCCAAGTCGCTGTCCATTCAGGACGCGCGCATCCACACGACCCGCCATGGCTGGGCGCTGGACAGCTTCATCGTTCTGCTGCCGGAAGGCGCAAGCGACCTGCGGGCGCAGGCCACGCTGGTCGAACACGAACTTGCCGAACGTTTGAAGGATCCGCAGGCGGCCGCGCAGGCCCAGCCCGGCCGCGGTGGCTGGTACGGTCGCGGCCGGCAGTCCCGCGTGTCGCGCGTGTTTCCGGTCATGCCCCAGGCCGAACTCCAGCCCGACGAACGGAGCACGTCGTGGCGGCTGTCCGTCACGGCGACGGACCGCCCCGGTCTGCTGCACGCCCTGGCGCGCGTCTTTGCGCGCCACGAGATCAACCTGCTCATGGCCAAGATCATGACGCTGGGCGACCGCGTGGAAGACGTGTTCATCGTGGATGGGTCCGCGCTGGCGCGCCCCCGCAGCCAGATGCAGTTCGAACGCGACATTCTGGACGCGCTGTCGGGCGACGAGGCCCAGCAGCGCGCCGCCTGACCCGGCATCGCCAGACCCGGCCCGGACCGCATACAATCCGGGTTTTCGGCCAGGCGATGCTTGCTCACATGCAGCTCAACGACTATCTGCGCATTTTCGGTGGCAGCTTTTTCTTTGCGCTGGCCACCCTGCTGCCGTTCCTGAATCCGCCTGCGATCGCCCCCATCTTTCTTTCGCTGACCGAAGGCGCGTCCTCGGCCACGCGGGTGGTGCTGGCCAAGCGGGTCGCGATCAACGTGTGCCTGATGCTGATCGTGGCCATGGTGGCGGGCAACGTGCTCCTCAGCTTTTTCGGCATCTCGCTGTCCATCGTGCGCGTGGGCGGGGGCATGCTGGTGATCGCCAGCGCCTGGCGGCTGGTGAACTCGCCGGATGCCGACACCGAACGGGTGGCGCGCATGGCGGAATCGTTCACGCCCGAGATGGCGAAGGCGCGCGCGTTTTATCCGCTGACCTTCCCCATCAGTTGCGGCCCTGGCTCCATCGCGGCCGCCATCACGGTGGGCGTCTCGCTGCGGGACACGAACCACGCATGGAGCCTGGTGCGGCTGGCGGGTTCCATTCCCGGCATCATCGTCGTGTCTCTGACGCTTTACGTCTGCCTGCGCTTTGCGGCGCAGATGCTGCATCGCCTGGGCGACAACGGCACGGCGGTCTTCATGCGGCTGTCGGCCTTCATCATGCTGTGCCTGGGGGTGCAGATTTTCTGGGAAGGCGCGCGGGAACTGCTCCTGAGCGTGCTGACGCAGGTGATGCAACCAATTCCCGTCCCGAAGGCCTAAGCCTGTCCGGCCACCGCGCCGGCTTCGTCCAACCCACCCAACGCAACAATGACCTCTCGCTCAGAACGCCTGCTCCGCCTGATCGCCCTCTTCTCCTTCGGCGCGGTGGGCATCGCCCTCGTTTCCCAGCACGTCTTCGACATGCCGCCTTGCGCCTGGTGCGTGATGCAGCGCCTGATCTACCTGGTGATCGGCGTCGTCGCGCTGATCGGCGGCTATGGCGGCGGACGCGCGCTGACGCGCATTTGCGGCTTTCTTGCTGCCCTCTTGTCGCTGTCCGGCATCGTGGCCGCCTGGTATCAGTACAGCGTTGCCGCCAACATGCTGTCGTGCGACCAGACGTTTGCCGACCGCTTCATGACCGGCATCGGGTTGGAAAGCGCCATTCCGCCGCTCTTCGGCATCTATGCCACCTGCATGGACGCCAAGGTGCCGGTGCTGGGCGTCGAGTACGCTCTGTGGAGCCTGGCGCTCTTCGTGATCCTGTTCTTCATGGCGCTGCCGGTGATGTTCCGGCGCGGCCACGCCTGAGTTTCCCGTTTCGAATCGTGCAGACGCTGAAATTCCTGACCGGCTACCCGGAACCGCTGCTGGCGCAAGCCCAGAAGCTGCTGGACCAGGACAAGCTGGGCGCGGCCCTGCTTGCCCGGTATCCCGGTGGCGCGCATGATGTGCGCACCGACAAGGCGCTGTACCAGTACGTGACGGACCTGAAGAACGCCTACATGCGAAACGGCGACCAGATCAACAAGGTGGCGTTCGACAGCAAGATCCACGTGATCCAGCATGCGCTGGGCCAGCACACCTATATCTCGCGCGTGCAAGGCGGCAAGCTGAAGGCCAAACACGAGATCCGGGTGGCGACGCTGTTCAAGAACGTGCCCGCGGAATTCCTGAAGATGATCACCGTCCACGAACTGGCGCACCTGAAGGAAAAGGACCACAACAAGGCGTTCTACAACATGTGTCTGCGCATGGAGCCGCATTACCATCAGTACGAGTTTGACCTGCGGCTGTACCTCACGCATCTTGAGGCCACGCGCACGCCGCTGTGGGAAGCGCAGGGCTAGCCATTGCGCGAGCCACCGGCGAAAAAATGCCGTCCCGAGGGACGGCATTTTTGTCTGCGCGAAACGCCAGCAGGAATCAGGCGTCGTCGGACGTGTAGCCCATGTTGAAGCGCAGGCCGCCCGCGTCTTCGTCCTTGCCGGGCTCGGAACGCGACTGGCCCAGGCGAGCCAGGTACTCCGGCGTGATGTCGCCGGTGATGTACTGACCGTCGAAGCACGACGCCTCGAAGCGCGTCAGCTTCGGGTTGATGTCGCGAACCGCCTGCTGCATGTCGTGCAGATCCTGGTAGACCAGGCTGTCGGCGCCGATCGCGCGGGCGATTTCCTCGTCCGTGCGGCCGGTGGCGATCAGTTCGCTTTGCGTGGGCATGTCGATGCCGTACACGTTCGGGAAGCGCACCGGAGGCGCGGCCGAGGCGAAGTACACCTTGTTGGCGCCGGCTGCGCGGGCCATGTCGACGATTTCGCGGCTGGTCGTGCCGCGCACGATGGAGTCGTCCACCAGCAGCACGTTCTTGCCCTTGAATTCCATGCCGATGGCATTGAGCTTCTGGCGCACCGACTTACGGCGCACGGCCTGGCCCGGCATGATGAACGTACGACCTACGTAGCGGTTCTTGATGAGCCCTTCGCGATAGTCCAGGTTCAGGCGCGCGGCCAGCTGCATGGCGGCCGGGCGCGAGGAATCGGGAATCGGCATGACGACGTCGATATCGCCCAGGCGCATGTTGCGCGCGACCTTGTCGGCCAGGTACTCACCCATGCGCAGGCGCGCGTCGTACACCGACACGCCGTCGATCATCGAATCGGGGCGGGCGAAGTAGACGTATTCGAAAATGCACGGCACGAGCTGCGGATTGTCGGCGCACTGGCGGGCGACCATGCGGCCGTCCAGGTCGATGAACACGGCTTCGCCGGGCTCGACGTCGCGCACGAAGGTGAAACCGCTGCCTTCGAGGGCCACGGATTCCGAGGCGGCCATCCATTCCACGCCTTCTTCGGTCTCCTGGCGGCCGATGCACAGCGGACGGATGCCGTTGGGATCGCGGAAGGCGAGCAGGCCGTAACCGGAAATCTGGGCCACGACGGCGTAGGCGCCGCGCACACGCTTGTGCAGGGCGGCAACCGCGCGGAACATCGCGTCATCGTCCAGCGACACGCCGTTGGCGGCCGATTGCAGCTCGTGCGCCAGCACGTTCAGGAGGACTTCGGAATCGGAGTTCGTGTTGATGTGGCGGCGGTCGACGCGATAGAGCGATTCACGCAGTTCGCGCCAGTTGGTCAGGTTGCCGTTGTGGGACAACATGATGCCGAACGGGGCGTTGACGTAGAAAGGCTGGGCCTCTTCTTCGCTGGCGCTGGAGCCGGCGGTGGGGTAGCGGACCTGGCCGACGCCGGACGTGCCGGGCAGCGCGCGCATGTTGCGCGTGCGGAACACGTCGCGCACCAGGCCGTGCGCCTTGTACATATTGAACTGGTTGCCTTGCGACGTCGCAATGCCCGCGGCGTCCTGCCCGCGATGCTGCAACAGCAGCAAGCTGTCATAGAGCAGCTGGTTGACCGGCCCGCGCCCGATGACCCCTACGATTCCACACATGGTGAGATTTCCTGGTTGATTTGAAGCTAATCAGTACGGCAGCCACGTCGCCAGGGTTGGCGGCAGCCACGTCTTGATATGTTTGATGGCCTCGATGGCCGAATGCGAAAACATGGCGTCCTGCCACCATGGCTCTTGCGGCAGCGGCGTATACCCTGCGGCGGCGACCAGCGCCAGCACAATCAATAGACCACGGGCCAGCCCGAACATTCCGCCCAGGCCATGATCGGCCGGGCTGAGTCCGGTGCTGCGGATCAGGGCGGCAAGCGTCATATTGACCAACCCCACGCCGAGCAACACGATAATGAACACCGCCGCGTAAGAGACTCCCATGCGCAGCAGCGTCGTTTCAATATAGGGCTCCAACCAGGTATAGACCGTGGGACCCCACCAGATCGCGGCCACGAAGGCCAGCAAATAGGCGACCAGCGACAGCACCTCTTTGAGCAGGCCGCGCACCAGGCCCAGCACACCCGATACCACCAGGATGGCCAGCACGACGAAGTCGAAGCCGGTCACTATTGGGCGGCGATGAAACCATTGTCATAGCCCAGCGTGCGCAACCGCGCCTGGGCCGCCTGAGCCGCCTCGCGCGACGGGAACGGGCCCACGCGCAGACGGTACTGCTGCTTGCCATTGATGGTGGCCTGCTCGACAAATGCGTTGGTGACGCCGGCCTGATGCAGCTTGCCGCGGCGCGATTGGGCGTCTTCCGACGTGGTGTACGCGGCGATCTGCAGCACGAAGTTGCCCTTGGAGGCAGCCGGCTTGGGCGCATCGGGTTTGGGCGCGGACGCCGGGGCGTTGCGGCCTTCGAGCAGCGCCAGGGCGCGCGCGCCGTCGTCCGAGCGCGACTCGGGTTTGGCGGGTGTCGTGGGCTTGGCCGGCTCGGGCTTGGGTTTGACCTCGGGCTTGGGCGGCGTGGCCGGCGGAACAGC
>NZ_DIEJ01000172.1:0-3600 GCF_002418565.1 Achromobacter sp. UBA5777
GGGCCGGCTCCCCGCCGGCCCGCAGCCCGACTGCGCTGGGCAGGAAGTGCGCTTCTTCATCCCTCATTCGCGAGAACACTATGTCCAAACAATTTGACGTCGTCGTGATCGGCGCAGGCCCCGGCGGCTACATCGCCGCCATCCGCGCTGCGCAGCTCGGCATGTCGGTCGCTTGCATCGACGCCTGGCAGAACGGCCAAGGCGGCCCGGCCCCCGGCGGCACCTGCACCAACGTGGGCTGCATCCCGTCCAAGGCGCTGCTGCAATCGTCCGAACACTTTGAACAAGCCAACCACCATTTCGCCGAGCACGGCATCGAAGTCAAGGGCGTCAGCCTGAAGCTCGACACGCTGATCGGCCGCAAGAACACGGTGGTCAAGCAGAACAACGACGGCATCCTGTACCTGTTCAAGAAGAACAAGGTCACGTTCTTCCACGGCAAGGGCGCGTTCAGCGGCCAAGTGGAAGGCGGCTGGGCCATCAAGGTCACCGGCACCGCCGAGGAAGACCTGGTTGCCAAGCACGTCGTGGTCGCCACCGGCTCGTCGGCGCGTGAACTGCCCGGCCTGCCGTTCGACGAAAAGGTCGTGCTGTCCAACGACGGCGCACTGAACATCGGCGCCGTGCCCAAGACGCTGGGCGTCATCGGCGCCGGCGTGATCGGCCTGGAAATGGGCAGCGTGTGGCGCCGCCTGGGTGCCGAAGTCACGATCCTGGAAGCGATGCCGGAATTCCTGGCCGCCGCCGACGGCCAAGTGGCCAAGGAAGCCCTCAAGGCTTTCACCAAGCAAGGCCTGAACATCCAGATGGGCGTCAAGATCGGTGAGATCAAGGCGACCGCCAAGTCGGTGACCGTGCCTTACGTCGACGCCAAGGGCGCCGAGCAGAAGCTGGTCGTGGACAAGCTGATCGTCTCGATCGGCCGCGTGCCCTACACCGGCGGCCTGAACGCCGACGCCGTGGGCCTGAAGCTGGACGAACGCGGCTTCGTGGCCGTCGACGGCGACTGCAAGACCAACCTGCCGAACGTCTGGGCAGTGGGCGACGTGGTGCGCGGCCCGATGCTGGCGCACAAGGCCGAAGAAGAAGGCGTGGCAGTTGCCGAGCGTATCGCCGGCCAACACGGTCACGTCAACTTCGACACCGTGCCGTGGGTCATCTACACCTCGCCGGAAATCGCCTGGGTCGGCAAGACCGAGCAGCAGCTCAAGGCCGAAGGCCGCGAGTACAAGGCCGGCAGCTTCCCGTTCCTGGCCAACGGCCGCGCCCGCGCGCTGGGTGACACCACCGGCTTTGCCAAGGTGATCGCCGATGCCAAGACCGACGAAGTCCTGGGCGTGCACATCGTGGGCCCGATGGCCTCGGAACTGATCTCGGAAGCCGTGACCATCATGGAATTCCGCGGCGCCGCCGAAGACATCGCCCGCATCTGCCACGCGCACCCGACCCTGTCGGAAGCCGTCAAGGAAGCCGCTCTGGCCGTGGACAAGCGCGCGCTGAACTTCTAAGCCGCGTTTGACCTCTGCAAGACCGGGGGCGGGTTCCAGAACCCGCCCTTTTCTTTATTCCCTTCAGCCTGATCCGGTTCCCCTATGAACGTCAGCGACTACTACGAACACGCATTGGCCGAACGCGGCTACAAGCCCGACGACGCGCAGAAGAAGGCGATCGACCGCTTGCAGCGCTATTACGACGAATGGGTCAAGTTCAAGTCGATGCGCTCGAATGCGCTGAAAAAGCTGCTGAACCGTCCCGACGTGCCGCGCGGCGTGTACCTCTGGGGCGGCGTGGGCCGCGGCAAGAGCTTCCTGATGGACGCCTTCTATGCCACCGTGCCCGTCGTGCGCAAGACGCGTCTGCACTTTCATGAGTTCATGCGCGGCGTGCACCGCGAACTTGAGGAAGTGAAGGGCATGCAGGATCCGCTGGACGAGGTTGCCAAGCGCGTGGCCAAGCGTTACCGGCTGATCTGCTTTGACGAATTTCATGTGTCCGATGTGGCGGACGCGATGATCCTGCACCGCCTGCTGCTCAAGCTGTTCGAATACGGCACGTCCTTCGTGATGACGTCCAACTACGAACCGTCCACGCTGTACACCGATGGACTGCACCGCGACCGCGTGCTGCCCGCCATCGCGCTGATCCAGTCGCGCATGGATGTCATGAACGTGGATGCGGGTATCGATTACCGCCGCCGCTCGCTGGAGCAGGTGCAGAGCTATCACACGCCGCTGGACGAGAACGCGCAGAAGGCGCTGCAGGCGGCTTTCGATGCGCTGGCGGATACGCCGCCGCAGGATCCCGTGCTGCACATCGAGCACCGCGAGATCCGCGCGCTGGCGCTGGGCGGGTCGGTCGTGTGGTTTGACTTTGCCACGCTGTGCGGCGGTCCGCGTTCGCAGAACGACTACTTGGAACTGGCCAACCGCTTCCATGCCGTGATTCTGTCGGGCGTGCCGCGCATGGGACCGCGCCAGGCTTCCGAGGCGCGTCGCTTCACGTGGCTGATCGACGTGTTCTACGACCACCGCGTCAAGCTCATCATGTCGGCCGAGTGCGAGCCCGAAGAGATCTACACGGAAGGCGCGCTGGCCAACGAGTTCCACCGGACGGTGTCGCGCATTCTGGAAATGCAGTCGCGCGAGTACCTGGAATCCGAACGCCGTCTGGCCGTGACGTTGTAGTAAAGCCTCATCCCGCCCTCATTTCGAGGGCAGGGGGAGCGCAATCATTGTTAATGCAAGTCATTATCAATTAAGATTTTGAGACTTTTGGTTCAGCGCCGCAGTCTCATCCGTGTCTTCCACCTTGCTTTCCTCATCGGCCCCGTGCGTCGACGCCCAGGTCGCGCCAGTCGATGGCCTGTACCGCGATCACCGCCCGTGGCTGTTCGGGTGGCTGCGCCGCAAGCTGGGCTGCGAACACCGCGCGGAAGACCTGGCCCAGGACGTCTTTGTCCGGGTGATCCAGGGCCGCAAACAGGTGCGCGCCAGCGAGGCGCGCGCGCTGCTCACCACCATTGCAAAAGGCCTGGTGGTCGATCACCAGCGCCATGCCGCGCTGGAGCATGCGTATCTGGCCTATCTGGCCACCGTTCCCGAATCCTATGCGCCGTCGCCCGAGGCGCAGGCCGAACAACTGCAGGCGCTGGTTCAGCTGGATCGCCTGCTTGATGGGCTGCCGCCCAAGGCCCGCGCCGCCTTCCTCTTGTCGCAGCTGGATGGCCTGACGTATCCCGAGATCGCCGAACGCCTCGATGTGTCGCTGAGTTCGGTGCAGCAGTACATGGTGCGTGCGATGTCCGCTTGCTATGCGGCGATCCATGCCTGACGCGGCCAACGGCGCGCCTGTGGACACCCGCCCGTCCGATGCCGTGGTGCGCGAGGCCATCGCGTGGTGGGCGCGGCTGCAATCGGGCATTGTCGATGCGCGCGATCATGAATCCTGCCGGGCCTGGTTGGCCCAGGACCCCGCGCACCGTGTGGCGTGGGATCGGCTTCACGACATCGGCCGCAATGCGCGCCGCGTGCCGGCGGCCCTGGCGCACACGGCGCTGAATGCGCCTGCCTCGCATGGCCGGCGCGCCGCACTGCGCTGTCT
>NZ_DIEJ01000171.1:0-4127 GCF_002418565.1 Achromobacter sp. UBA5777
CGCCGCCCTTGCCCGCGCAGGCGCCGCCCGGACGCGACCCGTTCACGCTGGGACGCCGCGCCCGCCCGTCCGATGACGAGCGCGGGGCACGGCCGCTGGCGGGTTATGCGTGGGCGCTGTGCTATTGCGCCGTGGCCACGGCGCTGTCGGCGCTTGCGTTCCCGACGCTGCACCAGACCAACATCGTCATGCTCTTTCTGCTGGCGGTGGCCGCAGTGGCGCTGCGCCACGGGCGCGGGCCGGCCGCGCTGGCGTCCGTCGTCAGCGTGGGACTGTTCGACTTTTTCTTCGTGCAGCCGCTGTCGTCGTTCGCCGTGTCGGACGTGCAGTACCTGCTGACCTTCGGCGTGCTGCTGGGCGTGGGGCTGCTGATCGGCCAACTTACGGCCGGCCTGCGGCTGCAGGCGCAGGCCTCGGTCAAGCGCGAGGCCGATGCGCGCAGCCTCTACGAGTTCGCGCGCGAACTATCGTCCGCCCTGCTGCCCGAGCAGATCGTCGCGTTGGCTGGCTCGTTCGTGCATGCCACGTTCGGCGCACGCTGCTCGCTCTACATCCTGGGCCTGGATGACCGCCTGAAACTCGCCTCGCCCGCCAGCGACCAAACGCCCGCGCCGGAATCGGCGCTGGCGCAGTGGGTGTACGACCACGGCCAGCCCGCGGGCGCGGGCACGGCCACCCTGTCGAACAGCGCGTTGCTGTACCTGCCGCTCAAGGCCCCCATGCGCACTCGGGGCGTGCTGGTGTTGGATGCACCCCGCCGCAGCCTCTACGCAAATCCCGACACACGCCGCCAGGTCGAGGCCTACGCCACCTTGATCGCCATTGCGCTGGAACGCCTGCATTACGTCGAAGTGGCGCAGCAGGCCGTCGTCAGCATGGAATCCGAAAAGCTGCGCAACTCGCTGCTAGCCGCGGTGTCGCACGACCTGCGCACGCCGCTGACCAGCCTGGTCGGCATGACCGATACGCTGATGCGCCAGCAGCACGCGCTGCCCGACAGCGTGCGCGACACCGTGCGCGCCATGCGCGATCAGGCGCTGCGCATGCACGCGCTGGTCGTCAACCTGCTGGACATGGCGCGGCTGCAAAGCCGCGATGCGCCGCTGCGCATGGAGTGGCAATCCATCGAGGAGCTGGTTGGCGCCGCGCTGGCCGCCATGCGCGAACCGCTGGCGGGCCGCAAGATCGACGTTTCGCCCCTGTCGGCGCTGCCGCTGGTGGAATGCGACGGCGTGCTGATCGAGCGCGTGCTGTGCAACCTGCTGGAGAATGCCGCCAAGTACACCCCGGCCGGCAGCACGTTGCGCGTCCACGCCTACGTGCATGAAGACGGGATACGCACGGCCGGGATGCACGAGGCCGAGGTGCAAACGGCTGAAACGCACGCGGCTGCAACGTACACGACTGTTCCGCACAAGGCCGAAATGCGCGTGGCCATCACCGACAACGGTCCCGGCGTCGCGCCGGGCGCAGAACGCCGCATCTTCGAAAAATTCACGCGCGGCGAGCGCGAGTCCGCCACGCCCGGCGTCGGCCTGGGTCTGGCCGTGTGCGAAGCCATCGTTGCCGCCCATCACGGCCGCATCTGGGTCGAACACGCGCCGGGCCAGGCCAGCGGCGCGCAGTTCGTCTTCAGCCTGCCGCTGGGCGCCCCGCCCCCGATCCAACCCGAAACCGCCTGAGTCCGCGCCATGTTCGATTTTCAGCCCATAGTCCTCATCATCGAAGACGACGCCAACATCCGGCGGTTCGTCCGCCAGGCGCTGGAAAGCGAAGGCTGCGTGGTGCACGAGGCCGACACGGTCAAACGCGGCCTGATCGAGGCCGGCACCCGCCAGCCGGACGCGATCGTGCTCGACCTTGGCCTACCCGACGACGACGGCATGACCCTGATCCGCGAGCTGCGCGGCTGGACCGAAGTGCCGGTGCTGGTGCTGTCCGCGCGTAGTGCCGAGGCCGACAAGGTGGCGGCGCTGGACGCGGGGGCCGACGATTACCTGGCCAAGCCTTTCGGCGTGAGTGAACTGCTGGCGCGCCTGCGCGTGTTGCTGCGCCGGCATGGCCGAGGCGGTGCGGGCCACGCCGCCGAAATCGCGTTTGGCGACGTGCGCGTGGACTTCTCGCGGCGCGTGGTCGAGCGTGCGGGCCAGCACGTGCACCTGACCGCCATGGAGTACCGCCTGCTTGCCGCCCTGCTGGCTCATCGCGGCAAGGTCATGACGCACCGCGAGCTGCTGCGGCAGGTGTGGGGCCCGTCCCACGTCGAAAGCAATCACTACCTGCGGATCTACATGGGCCATCTGCGCCAGAAGCTCGAGGCCGACCCGGCGCAACCGGTGTTCCTGCTGACGGAGATCGGGGTAGGTTATCGCTTCGCGGGCTGAGCAGACGCGTTCAACGCCGGCTTCGATAGACGTCATTTCAAAGCCCGCCTTTTGAAGCCCGCTTTTTGATGCGCCCTTTACGCGCAGGCCGCGAGTCTTGTCTCGCGCTTTATGCCGATCCTCCTATTGTTGCGGTCCGCTCAACACCAGGAGGCTTCACATGCCCCGCACCCCCCTCGCCGCGCTGGCGCTGCTTTCCCTCATTCCCATGGCGCAGGCCGCCGACGCCCCCAACGCCGCCGATGCCGCATCGCCGTACTCGCTGACGGCCAACGTCACGCTGGCCAGCCAGTACCGCTATCGCGGCCTCATGCAAACCAACAACCAGCCCGCCATCCAGGGCGGCTTCGATCTCACGCACGCCAGCGGCTTCTACCTGGGCAATTGGAACTCCAGCATCAGCTGGCTGAACGACAGCAACCGCGACGTGTCCGCGCCCGTCGAGATGGACTTCTACGGCGGCTACAGGGGCAACCTCACGGACAGCGTGCCCGTTGACCTGGGTGTCTTGCAGTACTACTACCCGGGCGACTATCCGTCCGGCTACACCAGCCCCGACACGACCGAACTCTACGCCGGCATCGGCTACGGCCCGGTGATGTTGAAGTACTCCCTCGCGCTGACCAACCTGTTCGGCTTTGCCGACAGCAAGTACAGCCAATACTTCGACCTGTCGGGCAACTTCGATACCGGCGTCTGGGGTCTTGTCGTCAACGTTCATGCGGGCCGCCAGATCGTGCGCAACGTGGATAACGGCTCCTACACCGACTGGAAGCTGGGCGTGACCAAGGACTTCGGCCAGGGGCTGTCGGTCTCGCTGGCCTATCTGGACACCAACGCCGACCGCGCCGTCTACACCAACACGCGCGGCCGCGACATAGGCCGCGCCACGGCCCTCCTGTCCCTGACCAAGACGTTCTGAAAGGCGGCGGGCGTTGATGCCGTTTTTATACGGCGCCCCCGCATTTATCGGCAGGATTTACGGCGGCATTCCTATAGTGGAATCGTCGTCAACCACCGGATTCGCGGGTCTCCGTCTTCGGCCCCGCCCCCACACCGCCATGATTCCCCGACCGCACCGCCGCCAGGCTCCCATCGACGCCGCCCCCGCTGGCCAGCCCGCGCCACAGCCGCAATGCAGCCTGATTGCGCTGACCGTGCGCATCGATACGCTGGACGCTTTGAACGTGCGGCTGGCCTTGCACCGCGCACTGGGCGATCGCATCGGGATCTACCTGCTGTCGGTCGACCATGCGCACGCCCAAAGCACGCTCGAACTGCAATGCGAACGCGGCGAACTGGACGCCATGATGGCCGCGATCATGCGCGGCCTGCCCTGCGCTGAATTCGGTCCGGCGCGCCCGGCCGCCGCCATCACGGAGCGTTGAGCCATGGACACCCTTGCCAAACCCGCCTTCGAAGGCCTGTGGCTGCCGATGGTGACACCCCTGCGAGGCGGCCATGTGGACCTGGACGCCGCGCAGGCGCTGGCCCGCTACTACCGCAACGCCGGCATCGCCGGCCTGGTCCTCTTTGGCTCCACCGGCGAGGGCAACCTGCTCAGCATGCCCGAGAAGACCGACATGATCGAAGCCATCGCCAGCGACGCGCGTGCGCTGCCGCTGGCGCTGGGCGTGGGCGGCGTCGACACGCGGGGCGTGGCCGCCGCAGTGCGCCGGCTGGACCGCTACCCGCCCCCCCGCCACCCGGGTCCCCCCCCCTACCATCTGGGGCCCTCACACG
>NZ_DIEJ01000037.1:0-16755 GCF_002418565.1 Achromobacter sp. UBA5777
CCCGCCGCCTCGGCCCGCGCCGAAGCGGCCGCGCTGCGCTCCAGCACCGCCTATGTGCAAGACCTGGAAACTTCCACGGTCATCTTCGCCAAGAACGAAAACGTCGTGCGCCCCATCGCCTCGATCTCGAAGCTGATGACCGCCGTCGTCGTCGTGGACGCAAACCTGCCGATGGACGAGATGCTGGAGATCACCGACGAGGACGTCGACGAGCTCAAGCACACCACGTCGCGGCTGCGCGTGGGCACCAAGCTGTCGCGCGGCGACATGCTGCACCTGGCGCTGATGTCTTCCGAGAATCGCGCCGCCAACGCGCTGGGCCGCCACTACCCGGGCGGCCTGCGGGCCTTCGTGGCCGCCATGAATGCCAAGGCGCAGTCGCTGGGCATGACCAGCACGCGGTTCATCGAACCCACCGGCTTGTCCAGCAACAACGTGTCGTCGCCGCATGACCTGGCGCGCCTGTTGCGCGCGGCGTCGCAGCGTCCGCTGATCCACCGCTACTCCACCGACACGGAGTACGAGGTCGAGATCAACAACCGCACGCAGACCTTCCGCAACACCAACCTGCTGGTGCGCAAGCCCGACTGGGACATCAAGGTGTCCAAGACCGGCTACATCAACGAAGCGGGCGAATGCCTGGTGATGCTGGCGCGCATCAATGGCCGCGACCTGGCGATCGTGCTGCTGGATTCGCAGGGCAAGCTCTCGCGTATCGGCGACGCCGTGCGCATCCGCCGCATCGTGCAGAGCGAAGTGGCGATGGCGTCGATAGGCGCCGGCGGCTGATGGCCGGCTGACCGCTGCGTGTAGCAAAAATGAAGGGCCCGATTGCATCGGGCCCTTTCCTCATTTGGCGCGCACCTGCGCACTGCACTTCGCGGGCTTTCCATCAGAGCCGGCTTTCGCGCCCTGCTTGCCCAGGCTGGCATACAGCGTCAGCACCAGCAGCGCCGCGGCAGCCAACCCTCCCGCCGCAAACAGATTGCCGGTCAAGCCGAAGCCATCGACGATCTGGCCGCCGGCCCATGATCCGAGTGAAATGCCGATATTGAACACGGCCACATACAGCGCGGTGGCAACTTCCACATGCCCCGGCGCGGCCTTCATCATCCAGGTCATGAGGCCGACAGACACGCCGCCATAGGCCAGGCCCCATGCCACGAGCGCCACACCACCGCCGATAGGAAAACCGCCCACGGCCAGGAACAGGGCCGGTGTCAGCAGCAACCCCAGCGCAATTGCCGTCAAGGTCGGCACGGTGCGCTGCGCCGCGGCAATGCCAGCGAGGAAGTTGCCGGCGATGCCCGCGAGTCCATAGGCAAACAGCAACGCGCCAATCCATTGCGCGTCGAACCCCGACACCGACAGCAACAGCGGACGCACGAAGGTGAAGGCCGTGAAGTGCCCGGTCACCAGCAACAACGTCAGCAGCAGCCCCGCCCGCAATCCGCGATTGGCCAGTTGCGCGCCGAACTGGCGCGCGGCGGCCGAACTGGTCACGGGCAACGCCGGCATGACAGCAAGATGAAGCGCCAGCACCAGCGCGCTTAAGACGGCCATGCTTGCGAAGGCCCAGCGCCACCCGGCGAGTTCTCCAATCAGCGAGCCGAGCGGCACGCCCATCACGGAAGCGGCGGCGACGCCGCCAAAGATGATGGATGTCGCCAAGCCGACAGCGCCGTGCGGCACAAGCCGCGCAGCCAGGCCGCCGGCGATGGCCCATATGCCTCCCATGCAGAATCCGACGAGGACGCGCGCAGCGAGTAGCCAACCCAGGCCGGGCGCGAGTGCCGAACCCACGTTGGCGATCACCAGCAGACCCAGCAGGCCGCTCAGGATCTTGCGCCGATCCATGCCGCCCGATGCGATCACTACCAGCGGCGCGAACAGCGCAGCCAGCAACGCGGGGAGCGAGATCGTCAGCCCGGCGGATCCCGTGGAGGCGCGCATCGTGTCGGCAATGGGCGTCAGCAGACCTACCGGAAGCATTTCAGTGGTCACGACGGAGAAAGTGGCAAGACTGGCCGCCCCGACGGCCAGCCATAATGACCGGGCCGCCATCACGCGGCCCGCCATGCCGGTGAGCCATGGGCGCTCAGGCGCCGATGCCCCCACATCGCCACCAACAGCACTACCCCGCCTGCACCGACCGCGACGACGAAGCCCGCCCGTGCGCCACCGGCGTCCACCACGTGGCCGGAAAACGCAGCGCCCAGCGCAACGCCGACATTCAATCCGGCCAGCAGCCAAGTCATGCCTTCGGTCAGGCGTTGCTCGGGCACCAGGCGCTCGACCAGCGACATGGCCACGATCATGGTCGGCGCGAAGAACACTCCAGCAACCAGCACGGCCCCAGCCAGCGCGGCGATGCTGCCGACGAGCAGGAATGGCAAGGTGGTGGCTGCGATTGCCAGGCCGCACAGCAGCAAGAGGCGATGCTGCGGCGTCTTTACCGTGAACGCGCCGTACAACAGTCCGGCCGCGCAGGAACCCACGGCATAGGCCGACAGCACCAGACTGGCCGCGGCCGGCCGGCCCATCTGTTCGGCGAAGGCCACGCTCACGATGTCCACCGTGCCCACGATGACGCCCATCGCCACCATCAGCAGCGCCAGCACACAAACGTGCGCCGATCGGATCACCGATCCGGCGTCCGTGGTGGCGGCGTCTTGCGCCTGGACGGGCGGTTCGGTGTCCCGCTGCACGACCAGCGCGAACACACCAACCATCAGCAGCAGTGCCGCGGCCAGCGGACCGGCCTGGGGAAACACCGCGACAGACAGTCCGACCGACAACGGCGGACCGGCGATGAACGTGACTTCGTCGAGCACCGTTTCCAGGGAACAAGCCGTCTGCAAACGCGGCTGGCCCCGGTACAGCACGGCCCAGCGCGCCCGCACCATTGCGGACATGCTCGGCATGAATCCCGCCAGCAAGGCGCCGGCAAACAGCGTCCAGTTGGCCGCCTGCCACCACGAACCGCCAAGCAGGATCAAAAATCCGATGACGCTAACGGCCGTGGCGACGGGTAGCACGCGCATTTGCCCATGCCGGTCTCCCAGACGGGAAATCTGCGGCGACAGCAGCGCATAGGTCAGCACAAAGGTGGCGGAAACTGCTCCCGCCAAGGCATACCCGCTGCGCAGTTGCGACAGCATGGTGATGATGCCGATGCCGGTCATCGGCAGCGGGATCCGCGCCACGAGGCCCGCCAAGGCAAAGCCCCGCGTGCCGCGGGCGGCGAAAAGGTCGCCATAAGGGTTGGTCATTCAGCTCTCCAGCAGGTATCGGCTTGCCGCTGCACGGCCGGCCAGCGACAATACAAACAGTCCGTATGAATAAGATCCTATATTCATACGGACTGTTTGTAAATAATCATACGCGTCGTATGTAAGGAGAGAGGAATGGTTCGCCGCACGCGCGCCGAGATGGAAGAAACCCGCGCCACGCTGCTCGCAACGGCCAGACAGTGCTTTGCGGCGCACGGCTATGCCGCCACTTCGATGGACGACCTCACTGCGCAGGCGGGACTGACCCGTGGCGCGCTATACCACCACTTCGGCGACAAGAAGGGATTGCTGACGGCGGTCGTGGCGCAGATCGACGCCGAGATGGACGCACGCCTTCAGACGATCTCGGACCGCTCCGACGACGCATGGGAGGGCTTTCGCAAACGCTGCCATGCCTACCTGGAAATGGCGCTGGAGCCCGAGATCCAGCGCATCGTGCTGCGCGACGCCACGGCGGTGCTGGGTGGCGCATCCCCGGAATCACAACGCCATTGCGTGGCGTCCATGCAGCGCCTGATCGACAACCTCATCCAGCAGGGGATTGTGGCCGACGCGGATGCGCAGGCGCTCGCTTCGCTGATTTACGGCAGTCTGGCCGAAGCCGCGTTCTGGATTGCCGACGGCGAAGATGGCAGTGCGCGGCTGGCGCGGGGCAGCGCGGCATTGGAGCTATTGCTGCGCGGACTGTTGGCGACACGGTAGGCAGCACGAATGCGCGGGACCCGTTGCTGCCGCGGGCGGGCATGGCGAGACGCCTGCTCGCCAAGTCAGCGCGCGCTAGGTCGTCATGCCGCGCGGCGCTTCGCGGGCACGGGTTGGGCATCGCACAGCGACGGCGGCAGCCCTTCCAGGACGGCTTGGGCATTGAGCGATTGGATCGGCACGCGGGCATCCCGGGGGATGCGGCCTTCGGCCTGCAGCAACTGATACCGCAGGCAGCACACGCGCAGGAACGAGGTGAAGTTGGCGGCCTCGCCGCGGTACTCGACCAGTTCGTCGTACAGGCGTTCGATCAGTTGCGTGACCCGCATGCCGTCGCGGCCGGCGATTTCTTCCAGCACCTGCCAGAACAGGTGCTCGAGCCGAAGGCTGGTCGCCACGCCGTGCAGGCGCAGCGATCGGGTTTCGCAGGCGTAGGAGTGCTCGGTGGCGCGGATGAAGATTTCACACATGGACGGCTCCTGGGCATCGGCGACACGTTGCCGGGAACGGCGCGCCTGCGAACGACTGTACGACGATTGCCGCGCCGGCCGCAATACGGCCCCGGACTCGGTTACGAGTTGTACCTTCCCGCGCTGATTGATGTACATCATGGTTTTAGCCGCGCAAGCGGCCGAGCATAGTGAAACTGATCAGACTTCGGAGGTAGTGATGAACAAGACCATGAAGGCAGCAGTCGCACGCGCGTTTGGCCAACCGCTGGTAATCGAAGAAGTCGCCGTGCCGCGCCCGGGTCCGGGCGAACTCCTGGTAAAGATCGAAGCCTGCGGCGTCTGTCACACGGACCTGCACGCCGTCGAAGGCGACTGGCCCGTCAAACCCAATCCCCCTTTCATTCCCGGCCACGAGGGCGTCGGCTACGTCGTCGCCGCGGGCGCCGGTGTCACGCACGTCAAGGAAGGCGACCGCGTCGGGATCCCGTGGCTGTACTCCGCTTGCGGCCATTGCGAGCACTGCCTGGGCGGCTGGGAAACCCTGTGCGAATCGCAGCAGAACACGGGCTACTCCGTCAACGGCGGCTTCGCCGAGTACGCGCTGGCGGCTGCCGATTATGTGGGCCTGCTGCCCAAGAACGTTGGCTTCGTCGATGTGGCGCCGGTGCTGTGTGCCGGCGTCACCGTGTACAAGGGCCTGAAAATGACGGACACCCGGCCTGGCAACTGGGTGGTCATTTCGGGGATTGGCGGCTTGGGCCACATGGCGGTGCAGTACGCCAAGGCAATGGGCCTGAACGTGGCCGCGGTGGACATCGACGACGCCAAGTTGGATTTCGCGCGCCGCCTGGGCGCCGAAGTCACCGTCAATGCGCTGACCACGGATCCGGCTGCTTACCTGAAGCGGGAGATCGGCGGTGCGCATGGCGCGCTGATCACCGCAGTGTCGCCCAAGGCGTTCGAGCAGGCGCTGGGCATGGTGCGCCGGGGTGGCACGATTTCGCTGAACGGACTGCCGCCGGGGGATTTCCCGCTGTCGATCTTCGACATGGTGCTTAACGGCGTGACCGTGCGCGGCTCCATCGTGGGTTCACGGCTGGATCTTCAGGAGTCGCTGCAGTTTGCCGAAGAGGGCAAGGTCCACGCCACCGTCGCCACCGAAAGCCTGGACAACATCAACAGCGTGTTCGACCGCATGAAGCAGGGCCAGATCGAAGGCCGCATCGTGCTCGACTTCGCCTGATACCTGCGCTCGTCTTGAACGCGCCCGCTGCGGCATGTGCCGCAGCGGGCGCTTTTTCGTGGCGGCGGCTCGGTACAATCCGGCCTACCCTGATCCCAGAGAGGCCGCATGTCCCCTCCTCCCACTGAGCGTCGCAGCAAGCCTGCCACCAGCCGCGCGCCTCGGCGCGGGTCTGGCCGGGTGACCATTGCGGACGTCGCGCGCGTGGCGGGCATGTCGATGCACACGGTGTCGCGGGTGCTGAACGCCCCCGAGAACGTACCTGAACGCACCGTCAAACTCATCCACGACGCCATCGCCCAGACCGGGTACGTGCAGGACCTGGTTGCCGGAGGCCTGGCCAGCGGCCGCAGCCGTCTGGTGGCGGTGACGGTGCCCACGCTGGGCAGCCCGGTGTTTCTGGAGGCGCTGCAGACGCTCAGCCTGCATCTGAGCCGCCACGGCTATCAGATGATGCTGACCGAAAGCGGATATGACCCCGAGCTGGAAGTGTCCGCCCTGCAAGCGATTCTGGGCCGGCGGCCTGATGGGGTAGTCATGATGCGCACGGTGCTGACCCCGACGGGACGCACACAGTTGCGCGCGGCGCGCATTCCCGTCGTGGAAGCCTGGGATTGGAATGACGATCCGGTTGACATGCTGATCGGGTTTTCGCACGAGGCGGCGGGCGCTTGCGTGGCGCAGTTCCTGTCCGAGACCGGCCGGCGGCGGCCCGTGGCCGTCATCGGGAATGATCCGCGAGCGGGACGCCGGTTGAAGGGTTTCACCGCGGCGGCGCGCGAGTTGCGTTTGATTGACGCGGACGCTGATACGCCGCATGTGCTGATCCCCGCCCCCGCCACGATGGGCGCGGGCCGCAGTGGACTGGCCGAACTGCTGGCGCGCGAGCCCGATGCCGATGCCGTGGTGTGCAGCACCGACATGATTGCCATGGGCGTGTTGCTGGAAGCCGCGGCCCTGGGCAGGCAGGTGCCGGGTGACCTGGCCGTCGTGGGATTCGGCGATCAGGCTTACGCGGCGGCCACCACCCCGCCGTTGACGACCGTGCGCATCGACGGCTCGCTGATTGGCGAGCAGGCCGCGCGCGCCATCATCGACCGCCTGGATGGTCAAGCCAATGCGGGGTTGCGGGTCGATGTGGGATTCACGTTGATGCGGCGACAGAGCGCCTGACGCTTTCCCTCTCCTGCCCACGCTGAACCGCGCTTTGATCTGAGCGGAAACGTCGCATTTCCTGGGGAATCTCCCTATCAAAAATATTAGCGCTAATAAAATATTAGCGCTAATATTTTCCGATACTCACACAAGATCAGGAGACAACATGCTTGACCAAGCCCGTGGCGTGTACATCGTTGCGCAGACGCCCTTTCAGGAGAACGGCGCCATCGACCTGGAGAGCGTCGACTCGCTGACCGATTTCTATTTTTCGCACGGCGCCAACGGGCTGACCGTGTTGGGCGTTGCCGGCGAATCCAACAAGCTCACACCGGCGGAATCGCTGGCGGTGGCGTCCCGGTTCATCGCACGCGCCAAGGACAAGCCGGTCGTGGTGGGCGTCAGCAACAGCAGCGTGGCCCAGATGGCCGAGCTGACCGGTCAGGTGATGGACGCGGGCGCCGCGGGCGTGATGATCGCGCCGCCGGGCGGGTTGCGAACCGAGCAGGAGGTGCTGTCCTACTTCGAGGCCGTCTTCGACCGGATCGGCAATGTGCCGACGGTGCTGCAGGACTTTCCGTTTTCGACAGGCACCTGGATGTCGGTGCCGGTGATTGGCCAGTTGATCGAGCGTCACCCGCAAATCCAGGCGGTCAAGGAAGAGGACCTGCCCAGCATCACCAAGATCACCAAGCTGCGCGCTCTGCCCGGCCGCCGGGTCGCCATCCTGACCGGCAACAACGCGATGTTCCTGCCGCTGGAAATGGGCCGTGGCATTGATGGGCCGATGGCCGGGTTCTCGCATCCCGAGATGCTGTCGCAGGTTTACGCGCTGTACACGGCGGGCCGTGTCGACGACGCCCACGCGGTGTTCGACCGCTACCTGCCTTTGCTGAGCTATGAGAACCAGAGCCAGTGGGGCGTGGCCGTCCGCAAGGAAATCATGAAGCGCCGCGGCGCAATCAAGCATGCGGGCATGCGCCGGCCCGGTCCGAAGCTGGACGCGACCGACCATGCCGAGATCGATCTGCTGCTTGAACGCCTGAAGCGCACGCTCGCCGAAGCGGGTTGACCGAATTTCCCAAACGCCGTGTTCCCGCGGCGTTTCGGGATGCACTGCAGTACCGAACATCAAAAACCATCAGCAAGGAGACAACATGTTCAAGAGCACCAAGCAGGGCATTGCCTACGCGTGCGCGGGTCTGGTCGCGCTGGCGGCGTCGGCGAGCGCGGGTGCGGCGGATAACTGGCCGACCAAACCCATTCGCATGGTCATCCCGTTTTCGGCGGGCGGAAACACCGACGTGGTGGCCCGGCTGATTGCGCCGCACATCGAGAAAGCGGTGGGTCAGCCCGTCGTGGTGGAGAACCGTCCGGGCGCGGCGGGCAACATTGCCGCGGACTTCGTGGCGCGTGCCGATGCCGACGGCTACACGCTGTTGATGGGCACGGTGGGCACGCAGGCCATCAACTACGCCATCTACAAGGACATCCGGTTCAAGCCGGCGGATTTTGCGCCGATCACGCTGGTGGCGTCCGTGCCGAACGTGCTGGCCGTGACGGCCAGCCTGCCCGTGAAGTCGGTGCAGGAACTGATTGAGTACGGCAAGAAGAATCCGGGCAAGCTGAGCTTTGCGTCCAGCGGCGCGGGCAGCTCGATCCATCTGTCGGGCGAAATGTTCAAGAGCCGCACGGGTGTCGACATGGTGCACGTGCCGTACAAGGGCAGCGCCGCGGCCGTGACGGATCTGGTCGGCGGACAGGTGCATCTGATGTTCGACAACCTGCCCACCTCGCTGCCCTTCATCAAGAACGGCACGCTGCGCGCGTTGGCCGTGACCAGCGCGGAACGCAGCACCAATCTGCCCGACGTGCCCACCATGGCCGAGGCCGGCGTGCCCAATTTCGAGGCGGGCTCGTGGTTTGGCGTGCTGGCCCCGGCAGGCACGCCGGCGCCCATCGTGAACCGCATCGATCAAGCCATCGAGAAGGCCATGGCCGACCCCGATATGCAGAAGCGCGTGATCGAGCTGGGCGCGGTGCCCACCGTCAAGGGTCCGGCGGAATTCAACGCCTTCATCGGCACCGAGATCGAGAAATGGAAAGCCGTGGTGCAAGCCGCCGGCGCTTCCGCCAACTGACGCGACAAACGAGCCGGCCATGCCTGACGACGACATCAAAGCCTCTTTACGCGCCGCCTTTCAGGGACGCGTGCTGGACGACGCCGACGCCCTGGCGCCCCACCTGACCGACTACCGCAAGCGGTGGACCGGCCGAACCCTGGCGCTTGCGCAGCCGAACAGTACCGAGGATGTGGCCAAGTTGGTGCACTGGTGCCGCGAGCGCCGCGTTGCCATCTATCCGCAAGGGGGCAACACAGGCCTGGTCGGCGGCAGCGTGCCGGACGGCGGCGGGCACAGCATCGTGCTGTCGCTGGCCCGCATGAACGCCATCCTGGACGTGGACCGCTACAACAACACGTTGACCGCGCAAGCGGGCGCCGTGCTGGCGAACGTGCAGGAGGCCGCCGCGCAGGCGGACCGGCTGTTTCCGTTGAGCCTGGGCGCGGAAGGAAGCTGCACCTTGGGCGGCAACCTGGCCACCAACGCCGGCGGGATTCAGGTGCTGCGCTATGGCAATGCGCGGGACCTGTGCCTGGGCCTGGAAGTGGTGACGCCAGACGGGCAGATCTGGAACGGACTGCGCGGGCTGCGCAAGGACAACACCGGGTACGACCTGAAGCAGCTGTTCATTGGCGCGGAGGGCACGCTGGGCATCATCACGGCGGCCACCGTCAAGCTGTATCCGCGCCCCGCCGCGCAGATGACGGCCTTCGCCGCCGTGCCGGATCCGCACAGCGCCGTCCAACTGCTGTCCCTGGCGCAGTCGTATCTGTCGGCCAGCCTGACGGCCTTCGAACTGATCAGTGGTCCGTCGGTTGAGCTGGTGCTGCAACACACGCCCGGCGCGCGCAGTCCGGTGCCTGCCAAGGCGCCGTATTACGTGCTGCTGGAATCCAGCGACGCCGAAAGTGCGGCCCATGCCACCGAGCGATTCGAGGCGTTGATGGAAGCAGCGTTCGAGGCGGGCATCGTCACCGATGCGGCCATTGCGTCGACCCTGGCGCAGTCGGCCTCGTTCTGGCAGATCCGGCATCACCTGCCCGAAGCGCAATCCATCGACGGCGAGAACATCAAGCACGACATTTCGCTGCCGATCTCGCGCATCGGGGAATTCATCGACGCCGCGCAGACGGCGGTGCATGGCGTGTTGCCCAATGCCCGCATCTTCGTGTTCGGCCATGTGGGCGACGGCAACCTGCACTACAACGTGTCGACGCCGCCCGGCGCGGACGCGTCGGCTTACCAGGCCATGCGCAATTCGGAGAAGGCGGTTTCGGGCGCGGTGTACGACGTGGTGGCGCGCATGAACGGGTCGATCTCCGCCGAGCATGGCGTGGGACAGCTGCGGGTCGGTTCGATCGGCCGGTACAAGCCGGCCAACGAGATGGCGATGATGGCAAGCATCAAGCGCCTGTTCGATCCGCTGGGGTTGTTCAACCCGGGGCGGGTGATCGCCGCGGACTGATGTCGACGTTCATTGAAGCGCGCCCCGGTGGTGTCGCCATCGCCTTCGCCTAGACCGATGCCGGGTCCACTTTATTCACGTCGATGTCATAGCGGCGGACGACCTCACCGATCTTCTGGCGCGGGACGACGCCCTCGTCAGCCAGCGCCTTGACCGCTGCCAGCACGATGAAATGACGATCCACCTCGAAGAAGGTGCGCAGTGATTCGCGGGTGTCCGAGCGGCCGAAACCGTCCGTGCCGAGGGTGATGAACCGGCGGTCCGTGACGAAGGGACGGATCTGGTCGCCGATGATCTTCATGTAGTCGGTCGCCACGACGACGGGGCCTGTCCGGTCTTGCAAGCATTGCTGAACGTACGGAATACGCGGCTCGTCTTCGGCATGCAGCAGGTTCCAACGCTCGGCGGCCAGCCCGTCACGGCGCAATTCGGTCAGGCTGGTGGCGCTCCACACGTCACTGGAGATGCCGAAGTCCTGTTCCAGCAGGTCACTTGCGGCAATGACTTCGCGCAGGATCGAGCCGCTGCCCATCAATTGCACATGCGGTTTGCCGGCCTGCTTCGACACGGCTTCCTGTTTTTGACCGGCGCGCAGCAGGTAGAGTCCCTTGAGAATGCCGGCTTCACTGCCTTCGGGCAGCGCGGGATTCGGATAGTTCTCGTTGAGCAGGGTGATGTAGTAGTAGATATCTTCCTGTTCCGCGTACATGCGCCGCAGGCCGTCCTGGATGATGACCGCCAGTTCGTACGCAAAGGTCGGATCATACGAAATGCAGTTCGGAATGACCGACGACAGCACATGGCTATGGCCGTCGTCGTGCTGCAGGCCTTCTCCCATCAGCGTCGTACGGCCCGACGTGGCGCCCAGCAGGAAGCCGCGTGTGCGCGCATCGGCGGCGGCCCAGGCCAGATCGCCGGCACGCTGCAGGCCGAACATGGAATAGAAGATGTAGAACGGGATGGCTGGCAGTCCATGATTGCTATAGGCCGTGCCCGCCGCGATCCAGGACGAAATCGCGCCGGACTCATTGATGCCTTCCTGCAGGATCTGACCGTCCTTGGCCTCTTTGTAGTAGCTCAACTGGCCCGCATCCTGCGGGGTATAGAGCTGCCCCAGGTATGAATGGATGCCAATCTGACGGAACAGGCCTTCCATGCCGAAAGTGCGCGATTCGTCCGGCACGATGGGAATCACCAGCTTGCCAAGGTTGGGGTCCTTGAGCAGCGTGGTCAGGATGCGCACGAAAGACATGGTGGTCGAAACTCCACGCTCGCCGCTGTCTTTCAGTTGCGTGGCGAAGGCACTGAGCGGCGGCACCGCCATCGGCGCAACCTTGCCGGAGCGCGCCGGAACATAACCGCCCAGCGCGGCCCGGCGCTGCGCGAAGTAGCGGGCTTCTTCGCTGTCGGGCGCGGGTTTCAGGTAGGGCATGTCTTCGAGCTGGTCATCGGGCACCGGCAGCGAAAAGCGATCACGGAACGCACGCACGGCGTCCGCGCTCATCTTCTTCAACTGGTGGTTGATGTTCTGGCCTTCGCCAGCCTCGCCCATGCCGAATCCCTTGACCGTCTTGACCAGGACGACCGTGGGCCGGCCTTCCGTGTTGACGGCTTGCGCGTAGGCGGCGTGCACCTTCTCCGGGTCATGGCCGCCGCGTGTCAGCGCCCAGATCTCATCGTCCGACAAGTGCGCCACCAACGCCAGCAGCTCGGGATACTTGCCGAAGAAGTGTTCGCGCACATAGGCGCCGCTTTGCGACTTGAAGGTCTGATACTCCCCGTCCACGCATTCCATCATGCGTTGGCGCAGCAGGCCGCTCGTGTCGCGCTTGAGCAGATCGTCCCAACCACTGCCCCACAGCACCTTGATGACGTTCCAGCCTGCGGCCCGGAAGGTGCCTTCGAGTTCCTGCACGATCTTGCTGTTGCCCCGCACCGGGCCGTCCAGACGTTGCAGATTGCAGTTGACGACAAAGATCAGGTTGTCGAGGCGTTCGCGCCCCGCGACCGAGATAGCGGCCAGCGATTCGGGCTGGTCCATCTCGCCGTCGCCCAGGAAAGCCCACACCTTGCGGCCCTGGTGCTCCAGCAAGCCGCGGTATTCCAGATAACGCATGAAACGGGCCTGATAGGCGGCGGTCAAGGGACCCAGCCCCATCGACACGGTGGGGAACTGCCAGAAGTCGGGCATCAGGCGCGGGTGGGGGTAAGACGACAGGCCATCGCGTCCCGCCTCGCGGCGGAAGTTGTCCAGCTGCGCTTCGGTGATGCGCCCCTCCAGATAGGCGCGTCCGTAAATGCCCGGTGCGGAATGGCCCTGGATGTAGACCATGTCGCCGCCGAATGTCTCGGTACGTCCCCGGAAGAAGTGGTTGAAACCCACGTCATAGAGCACGGCGGCGGACTGGTAGGTGGCAATGTGTCCGCCCACGTTGGAATGCTTGCCGGCGCGCAACACCATGATCATCGCATTCCAGCGGATGTAAGCATTCAAGCGCTGCTCGATGCCGATGTCGCCCGGGTAGGCAGGCTGCCGGTCCTTGTTGATGGTGTTGACGTAGGCGCTGGTGACGCGGCCATGCATATCACCGTGCCGGCTGGCGTCGAAGTCGGTGAGCCGGTCGATCAGGTAGTGAGCGCGCGGACGGCCTTCGACCGTCGTGACAGCCTCCAGCGCTTCCAGCCACTCTCGAGTTTCCAGCGGGTCGACGTCGACCAGTGCGAGGGGGTGATTCATGGCGGTCCTCCAGGGAAAATGACGGGTTCAAGCGGGACAGCGGTCCACTAACCGGACGGGCGTGGCCAACAACGCTCAACCAATGAATTGCAATTGCAATCGTATGGGCCGCAATTCTAGTTCAGCTAGAATTGCAAATGCAACTAAAACTCGAAAGGAGCCTGCCATGGCGAAAGAGGGAGCGGATCTTTGGTTCTCGTTTGTGCGCGCCCATCGTTTGATGATCCGCGAGGTCGAGAGCCGTCTGGCAGCGGCCAAGCTTCCCGTCTATGCCTGGTACGACGTTCTTTGGGGACTGGAAAGCGGGCCAGGCGGCACACGGCGGATGCACGAACTGGCCGACGCGCTGGCGATCGAACGCTACAACCTCACCCGGCTGGTGGACCGCTTGGAGCAAGAGGGGCTGGTTCAGCGCGCACGCTCGGCCGAAGATGGCCGCGCCGCGTTCGCCACCATCACGAAGGAAGGCCGCGCGCTGCGCAAGAAGATGTGGAAGGTCTACGAAGGTACCGTTGCCGAAGTGTTTCTGAGCCAGTTCAGTGCCGACGATCAAGGCAAGTTTGCCGCGGCGCTGGACCAGGCCGCTGCCGTTGCCCGCGCGCAAGGCAACTGAAGCTGGCAGGCAAGTTGTTCAAGACATGCAGACGCCGCCCGCCGTCTTTGCGGCGTGGATGCGGGCGAGCAAAGACGCTGCGAGCGCATGGCTGACCTCTGTTGATGGGCCTCTTGCACGACGCGGCATCGTGCCATACGATTGCATTTGCAACGATTGCAAATGCAACGCTATTCATCAACAAGGATAGACATGACACAGGCCGATCTCGCGTTCTACACCGCAGACACCCCCAACGGGCAGAAGGTCAGCATCTTTCTCAAAGAAGCCGGACTGACCTATGAGCAGTTCGATCTTGATCTTGAAAAGGGCGACCAGCATCAACCGGAGTTTCTCAAGATCAACCCGAACGGCAAGATTCCCGCCATCGTTGATCGAACAGCCGGCCTGGCCGTCTTCGAATCGGGCGCCATCCTTTCCTATCTGTCGTCGCAAACGGGGTATCTGCTGCCCAGAACGCAAGCCGAAAGCGCTTCTGTGCAGCAATGGCTGCATTTCCAGATTGGCGGCATAGGCCCGATGCTGGGGCAGCTATGGTGGTTTCTACACGCCTCGACAACGGGCAATGCCGAGGCGATACAGCGATACCGGAAGCAATCGCTTCGGCTTTACCAGGTCGTGGATACCCGCCTGAGCGAATCCGCCTTCATCGCGTCGGATAACTACAGCATCGCCGATATTGCCGCGTTCACCTGGCTGAAAACCTGGAACGAATTGCACCTGGACATCAAGCCTTATCCGCATGTCCAGCGCTGGCTGGATGTGATCGCTGCGCGGCCTGCGGTACAGGCGGGGCTTCTGGCGAACAAGCCGGCTTCCCGTGCTGCCCCCAACCAGTCTGTCTCCACCGAGGGCTGAGCCATGGCGTGGACTTATCTGTTCCTTGCCGCAGCCTTGGAGATAGTGATGGGTCTTTCGCTCAAACTGAATGCGGGTTGGACCAAACCTGCGCCAAGCATCATCGCCGTGATGGCGGGGCTAGGCAGCATCTACCTGCTGGCACTGGCCTTACGCGCATTGCCCATGGGAATGGCTTATGCCATTTGGACCGGCATTGGAACGATCGGGCTGGTGCTTGTCGGCGTGCTGGTGTTTCAGGATGAGATGAACTGGACCCGGGCCTGTTTCCTTGGCCTGGCATTCATTGGAATCGTTGGACTGCGCTTCTCCGAGGCGGCAGCGTGAGGAAAATGATCGTCGGCAACTGAGCGCGGCGACCGCGCGCGCCGCGCTCAGTGCGTGATCTCGGTCAGTGCGTGATCTTGGTGCCCAGCACCGCCAGGAACTGCGCCATCCAGGCCGGATGCGCGGGCCATGCCGGCGCCGACACCAGGTTGCCATCCGTGTAGGCCTGGTCGACGGCGATCTCGGCGTAGGTGCCGCCCGCCAGCCGAACCTCGGGTGCGCAGGCGGGGTACGCCGAGCAGGTCCTGCCCTTCAGCACGTCGGCCGCAGCCAGGATCTGCGCGCCGTGGCAGACGGCGGCGATGGGCTTGTTGGCCTTGTCGAAATGCCGCACGATCTCCAGCACCTTTTCATTCAGGCGAAGGTACTCGGGCGCGCGCCCGCCGGGGATCACCAGGCCGTCGTAGGACGAGGGTTCGACGCGATCGAAGTCGTAGTTCAGCGTGAAGTTGTGGCCGCGCTTTTCGGTGTAGGTCTGCGCGCCTTCGAAATCATGGATCGACGTGGCCACCGTGTCGCCCGCCTTCTTGTCCGGGCAGACCGCATGCACCGTGTGGCCGACGGTCAGCAGCGTCTGGAACGGCACCATGGTTTCGTAGTCTTCGGCGTAGTCGCCGACCAGCATCAACAGTCGTTTGCTCATGATTGTCTCCGTGGGATGAGGGTGGCGTCCGGTTGCTTGCCCGCGGATCGGGCTCCGGTTCTTGGTGTTCTTGTCCCATTGTGCCCGCCGCGCCAGCGGGCCAGGTGGTAGCGGGATACCACCGGGCTCCCTCTCTACTCCAGCGCCACCGTCACCGGCTTCGCGCCCAGCAGGTCCACCAGCACCTTCGGATCGATGCCCACCAGATAGCCGCGCCGCCCGCCGTTGATGTAGACCACGGGATACTCCAGCACGTCGGCTTCCACCCACACCGGCATCTTCTTGCGCGTGCCGAACGGCGACGTGCCGCCCACCTGATAGCCGGAGTGGCGCTGCGCAACCTCGGGCTTGCAGGGCTCGACCTTTTTCAGGCCGGCCTGGCGCGCCAGGTTCTTGGTGGAGACTTCGCGGTCGCCGTGCATGACCACGATCAGCGGCTTGGCCGATTCATCCTCCATCACCAGCGTCTTCACGACCGCGTGCGGGTCCAGACCGAGCTGGCGCGCGGCTTCGCCGGCGCCGCCGTGATCGACGTAGTCATACGTGTGTTCGGAATAGGCCACCTTGTGCTGCTTGAGGAATTGGGTGGCGGGCGTTTCGGAGACGTGGCGGGCTTTGCTCATTTTTGTGCCGGTGGGTAGGGAGATGGCGGCGGTCAGCCGCGTGGATGATGGGCCGCGTGCAGCGCCTTCAGGCGTTCGCGCGCCACATGGGTGTAGATCTGCGTGGTGGAAATGTCCGCGTGGCCCAGCAGCATCTGCACGACGCGCAGGTCCGCGCCATGGTTCAGCAGATGCGTGGCGAAGGCGTGGCGAAGCACATGTGGCGACAGGGGCGCATTGACGCCGGCGAGCACGGCGTACTTCTTGACCAGTTGCCAGAACGCCTGCCGCGACATCGCCTCGGCGCGGCTGGTGATGAAGAGCGCATCGCTGACGCGGCCTGCGGCCAATTCGGGGCGTGCCGTGGCCAGGTACTGCGAAATCCAGTGCGCGGCTTCGGCGCCCAGGGGCACGAGACGATCCTTACCACCCTTGCCCAGGACCACGCGCACCACGCCTTCGTTCAGGCTGACGTCCAAAGCTC
This sequence comes from Achromobacter sp. UBA5777, assembly GCF_002418565.1. Taxonomy (NCBI): domain Bacteria; kingdom Pseudomonadati; phylum Pseudomonadota; class Betaproteobacteria; order Burkholderiales; family Alcaligenaceae; genus Achromobacter; species Achromobacter sp. UBA5777. Next base: position 16,698 of record NZ_DIEJ01000037.1, read on the forward strand.
GCACGCCGACCAGCTCGGACACACGCAGGCCCGTGGCGTACAGGGTCTCAAGCATGGC
>NZ_DIEJ01000227.1:0-21756 GCF_002418565.1 Achromobacter sp. UBA5777
GCAGTGGGCGGGACCGGGGGCCGGCTCGTAGCCGCCGGGCAGGCGCGACACGATGGCGCACGGCTTGCCGTGCAGCGTGGTCAAGCGGGTGCCGTCGCGCAGCGTCTGCGGCTGCGGCACCGGGATGCCGCGTTCGGCCAGGTGATACATCAGCTCAATGTAGAAGGGCAGCTGCGCCTGCGTCAGCACCTCGAACAGCGTCAGGACATATTCGCCCCGCGTCGTGTACAGAAAATAGTTGGTGTTCTCGATACCCGCCGTAATGCCTCGAAGCGAGACGAACTCGCCCAGATCGAAATGCGCCAGCAGGGCGCGCGCGTCGTCATCGGATACGGGGGTGAATACGGCCATGGATCTTCGGTATGAGGGTTGAACGGACGCGCGCACGGGCGTGCAGGGTCGCGGCGCCGCAATTTTAGACCACATGGCGGGCGGCCTCCGGCAGCGGTTCCACGTGGGGCGCCGATCCCGGCGGGCACAATGTCGCCAAGCACCGTAAAATACCGCATCCCCTTGTTTTGTAGAGTGATTCTTGGACTCCCCCGACTGGCGGCTTTGCGTCGCCCCGATGATCGACGTCACTGACCGCCACTGCCGGTACTTTCACCGTCTGCTGGCGCCGCGCGCCCGCCTGTACACCGAAATGATCACCACCGGCGCGCTATTGCACGGCAACGTGGCCCGCCACCTGGACTTTGACGAGGCCGAGCATCCCGTCGCCTTGCAATTGGGCGGCAGCGAGCCCGACGCGTTGGCGCACGCCGCCAAGCTTGGCAAGCAATGGGGCTACGACGAAATCAACCTGAATTGTGGCTGCCCGTCCGAACGGGTGCAGAAGGGCGCCTTTGGCGCCTGCCTGATGGCCGAGCCGGCGCTGGTGGCCGACTGCATGAAAGCCATGCAGGACGCCGTGGACATTCCTGTCACGGTCAAGCACCGCCTGGGGCTGGACTATGACGAATCCTATGAGTTCGTGCGCGATTTCGTGGGCAAGGTCTATGACACCGGTTGCCGCGTGTTCATCGCGCATGCGCGCAATGCCGTGCTCAAGGGCCTGTCGCCCAAGGACAACCGCGAGATCCCCCCGTTGCGCTACGACGTGGTTGCACAACTGAAGCGCGATTTTCCGGATTGCACGTTCGTGCTCAATGGCGGTCTGGCCGATGCGGGGCAGTCCGTGCAGGCGGCCGAAGCCTTTGATGGGGTGATGCTGGGTCGCGCCGCCTGGCATACGCCGCGCGTGCTGTCTGAAGTGTCACTGCAGTTATGGCCGTCGGTGCGGTTGCCGAGCGATGCGCAGGTCGTGGACGCGATGACAGAATACGCCGCGCGTCAGGTTGCCAAGGGCGTGCCCCTGCGGGTGATGACGCGTCCGATGCTGGGACTGGTGAATGGCCAGTCAGGGGCGCGCCGGTGGCGCCGGATGTTGTCGGATCCGGCCCTTTTGGCCGCAAACAATCCGGAACTGATCTACGACGCGTGGCGCAGCCAGCGTCATGCGCCGGGTGCGCGCGACGCCACGCGCGAGGCCGCGTCCGCCGGGATGTGAATCCGCAGCCGGCGCCGCAAGGGCGCCGGCGGGCTCAGGACTGGGCGGGCTCCGCGCTTTCGGCAGGCCAGTCGCGAATGTAGGCCTTCAGCATGTTGTTTTCGAACTGCTGGGCGGCGACGATGGCCTGCGCCATGTCGTAGAACGAAATGACGCCCATCAGGGTGGGGCCGTCCATCACGGGAATGTAGCGGGCGTGCTTTTCGAGCATCAGGCGCTGGACTTCGTCGGCGCTGGTGTTGGGCGAAACGCTGACCGGCGCGTCGTCCATGATGGAACGGATGGTCGTATCGCCTGCGCCGCCGTGCGCGTGCATGTGGCGGATGATTTCGCGGAACGTAAGCATGCCGGTCAGGGTGCCGAATTCCATGATGACCAGCGAGCCTATGTCTTGTTCGCTCATGGTTTGCACGGCCTGGGCCACGGGCATGTCGGGCGACGCCGTATAGAGCGTATCGCCCTTGACGCGCAAAATCTCACTGACCTTCAACATCGGTATCTCCTGGGGCGGACTGCGCCCTATGCTTTGCTATTTCTTGTTCGCTTCCAGTTGCAGTACTGGGGCGACGCCATTTCCGGTATTTTGCGCTTCTCCGCAGAGTTCTTCCAGCGTTGGCGTGGTTTGCGGCGAATTTACGGACGATGCGATGCGCAGGATGTCGGGGTCATTGCGTACGCGGGATTGGCTTCGGTCCAGCAGGAAGCGATCCACGACGGGCGCCAGCGAGGTCTCGCGCGCGTCGCACGTCAGCATCCAGTTGTCTTCGGGACTGCGAGTGGCCAGTCCCATCGTGCTCAGCGTTTCCAGGACTTCATTGAGTTCATCCTGATGCAGCCGCAGCTCCGAGGCCAGCGTGTTGGCGGCCACGCCGCCGGGCGTCGATAGCTGTGCGCGGCGCAGTGCGCGCAGCGCATCCAGCGCATCGACAAACGAGGCGCCCGGGTAGCGGTTGATGTGCCAGCGTCCCAGCCGGATCAGCGGCGCACTGGAGGCAAGCGTTGCGCCCAGCAGCACGGCCAGCCAGGACAGGTAGATCCACAGCAGGAAGATGGGCAGCGTGGCGAAGGCGCCGTAGATGACCGTGTAGGTGGGAAACCGGGTCAGATAGAACGCGAACGCGGACTTCATGATTTCCAGCACGATGGCCGTGACACAGCCCCCAATCAGCGCGTCGCGCCACAGCACGTCGCGGTTGGGCACGACGACAAAGAGCGCGGCAAAGCCCAGGCCGGTCAGCACCAGCGGGATGAACGAGACGATGACACTGATGACTTCGGGCACGTCCTTGATGAGCCCCAGCGATTCGCGGGCCACGAACGAGGTCGCCCACAGGCTCGCGCCGGCCAGGACGGGGCCAAGGGTGATGATTGCCCAGTACACCAGTGCCCGCTGCGGCAGGGGACGCTGGCGCGAGACGCGCCAGATGTCGTTGAAGGCCTGGTCGATCGTCATGATCAGCAGCAGCGACGTGACCAGCAGGAACGCGCCGCCAATGGCGGTCAGGCGCGAGGCCTGGTGCGCGAACTGGTTCAGGTAGTCCATGATGTTGTCCGACACGGACGGCGGCATCAGGCTGGTGGTGAGGAAGTCCTCGAGGGCGACCCGGAATTCCTGGAACACGGGAAAGGCCGTGAACAGCGACAGCACCACCGCGAGCATGGGGACGATTGCCAGAACGGTGGTGAAGGTGAGGCTGGAGGCAACCTGCAGCAGCTTTTCTTCGTTGGCGCGTTGGAGGACGAAACGAAATACGCGTCCGGTCCTCGCAACCCGGGAAATGCGCGAGGTTGGTCGTTCTTTGACCGCCGGCGTAGCGGCGGCGGGCTCGGCGGGGCGATTCATCAGGCGATAATAGCAGCATGAATCCCGAACTCAACCCCCGCTTGCGCCTCGTCGCCTCGGTTTCATTGTTTGCCCTGATCGTGCTGTGCGTCGCTTGGGAAACCGTGGTGGCGCCGGTGCGGCCGGGCGGTTCCTGGATGCTGCTGAAAGCCTTGCCGCTGGCGTTTCCGCTGCGCGGCATCGTGCGAGGCAATCTCTACACCTACCAGTGGGCGGCCATGCTGTCGCTGCTGTATCTGATGGAAGGCGTGGTGCGCGCCATGTCGGATCCGGCGCCGCTGTCCGTCTTGATGGCGTGGGGCGAGATCATCTTGTCCACCACCTTTTTCCTCAGCGCCATCTTTTATGTGCGGCCCGCCAAGCGCGCTGCCCGGAGTCAACGCGCATGAATGCCCAGTCCCTGTCCGAACTGCAAGCCGTCAACTCCTTTGCGGCCCTGCCCGAGGCCTTCTACACCCGGCTGGCGCCGCGCGGGCTGAACAATCCGCGTCTGCTGCACGCCAACGAACAGGCGGCCGCCCTGATCGGGCTGGATCCGTCGGTCCTGACCACCCCCGAATTCCTGCAGGTGTTTTCCGGCGGGCAGCCGTTGCCGGGCGGCGATACGCTGGCCGCCGTCTATAGCGGCCACCAGTTCGGCGTATGGGCGGGGCAGCTTGGCGACGGACGGGCGCATCTGCTGGGCGAGGTTCAAGGGCCCAAGGGCGCCTGGGAATTGCAGCTCAAGGGCTCGGGCATGACGCCGTATTCGCGGATGGGCGACGGGCGGGCCGTCCTGCGGTCTTCCGTGCGGGAGTACCTGGCCAGCGAGGCCATGTTCGGGCTGGGCGTCCCCACCACGCGCGCGCTGGCGCTGGTCGTTTCCGATGATCCGGTCATGCGCGAGACCGTCGAGACCGCCGCGATCGTGACCCGGATGTCGCCCAGTTTCGTCAGGTTCGGCTCGTTTGAACATTGGTCGTCACGGCGCCAGCCCGACATGCTGAAAACGCTGGCCGATTATGTGATCGACCGCTTTTACCCCGAATGCCGCGACGTCCCGACTGGTGATTCGGCGTCCGAGACGGCCCCGTACGTGAATCTGCTGCGCGAAGTCACGCGGCGCACGGCGTTGCTGATGGCGGACTGGCAGGCCGTCGGGTTTTGCCACGGTGTCATGAATACCGACAATATGTCGATCCTGGGGCTGACGCTGGATTACGGCCCTTATGGTTTCATGGACGGATTCCGGCTAGGTCATATCTGCAACCACTCGGATGCCGAAGGTCGATACTCCTGGAATCGGCAGCCGTCCGTGGGGCTTTGGAATCTGTATCGGCTAGGCGGCAGTCTGCACATGCTGGTGCAGGACGCCGACGCATTGCGCGCCGTGCTGGATGAATACGAAGCCATTTTCACGCGCGCGTTCCATGACAAGATGGGCGCCAAGATGGGTTTGGCGGCGTGGCGTCCTGACGATGAGGCGTTGCTAGACGATCTGCTTAAACTGATGGACGCCAATCAGGCGGACTTCACATTGTCCTGGCGCCGGCTGGCCGACGCCGCGCAGGGACAGCGCAGCGCCTTTGAGGATTTGTTTATCGACCGTCCCGCCGCTGGCTCCTGGCTCGACAAGCTGCTGGCCCGGCATGCGCAGGACGGGCGGCCTGCCGCGGATACGGCGGCCGCCATGAACGGCGTGAATCCGTTATACGTGCTGCGCAATCACCTGGCAGAACAGGCGATTCGCGCGGCCAAGATCGGCGACGCCAGTGAAATTGAAACGCTCATGAAACTGCTGCGAAGTCCCTTTGTGGCCCAAGAGGGTTTTGAACGTTACGCCGGCCTGCCCCCCAATTGGGCCGGCGGAATCGAAGTGAGCTGCTCGTCCTGAAGATGATTTTGCGATAACGTCGGTGGCATTATTCGTGCGACATTTCCGGGATTAAGAAAAAAATCCCGGTAAAAATGTGAAATATCGCCATTTTTTTCGCTGCAATCATTCGTTTCTATTGTAAAAGTCGTAAGATTGCCGGCTCCGGGGCATTTTTGATCGCGTGGGCGCTCCAGGGTTTTTGTCGACAATTTCAATGTAAAGCACTCTGAATATGCCTGGTGCAGATGGTTTGCTATGTATAGGACTGCTCGAGGACGACGCCGATTTCCGCGAGGAATTGGCGTTGGGCTTGGGCGGCTACGGCTTTCGCGTGGCGTTCGCTTGTGACAATGCAGTGGCGTTCTACCGCCGCCTGCAAGAGCAGCCGTGCGACATCGTCATTCTCGACGCCCATCTTCCCGGCGAAGACGGCTTCTCCGTTGCGACGCGCCTGCGAGCCCTGAGCCCGGTAGGCATCGTCATGCTGACGGGCCGCAGCGCCCTGGAAGACCGCGTCCGCGGCCTGGAGGGCGGCGCCGACGTCTACATGACCAAGCCGGTGGATCTGCTGGAACTCAGCTCCGTGATTCGCAGCCTGGCGCGCCGCATGCGGTTGGCCAAGGCGCCACGCCCGGCTGACGCCGAAACACGCGCGTCCGCGGATACGAACTGGTCGTTGCAGGACGGCGGCTGGATCCTGGTGGCGCCCGATGGCGCTTCGCTGCACCTGAGCGCGCAGGAACGCACGTTCCTGGTGGCCCTGATGGACGCCGCGGGCAGTGCCGTCAGCCGGCAGGCGCTAGCTGAACTCTTCCTTCCCGACAGCCCAGGCGGATTTGAGTTGCGGCGTATCGACGTGCTGGTGAGCCGTCTGCGCGCCAAGGCGCAAAGCGCCGGACTCAAACTGCCGGTATTGTCTGTGCGCGGCCAGGGCTACGTGTTCGCGGCCTGATCCCGGCCGCGGCTGCGGCTGACGCCAAGGCCCGTGCAGCGCCTAAGCCGACTGCCCGTTGGCGGGCAGGGTGATGACAAAGCGCGTGCCCACGCCCACCTTGCTTTGCATCGTCAGCGAACCGCCCTGGCTCTGGCAGATGCGCCGGGCCAGATATAGCCCGATCCCCATACCCTGGGTTTCGCGATGCGCGGACCGCCGAAAGCGCGGTTCGAAGATCCGGGCCTGTTCCTCTTCTCCAATCCCCGGGCCGCGGTCCACGACGGCTGCCCAGGTCATGGAAGTGTCGCCGACCCGTGTATGACCCGTCTCGATTCGCACCGGTTCGTTGGCCGGCGAATACTTGATGGCGTTGTGGATCAGGTTGCGCACGACGACGCTGGTGAGCGGGCGATCGCAGAACACCGGCTGCGGCGCTTGCGCTTCGAGCACCAGGGCATGCGCAGTATCAGGGCGCATGGCGTTCACCACGTCGCGCACCAGGTCGGCCATGTCTGTCTGTTCGCCGCGCGGGCTCCAGGCATGTTCCTCCAGGCGATCCTGATTCAGCAACTGATCCATCAGCTCGGTCATCCGCGCAACCGACCGATGGATGCGCGCGAGCCGCGTGTCCACGGTTTCGCCACTGTCAGACAGGATCATGTCCAGCGATTGCGCCGCGGCGCTGATGGTGGCCAGGGGCGCGCGCAGCTCATGCGAAATCAGCGCGTTCATCTGCCGCTGCGTGTCCAGCGCGCCGGCCAGTTCGGCCAGTCGCAGTTCGCCTTGCGCCAGGTGTTCGGCGTCCGAGGCGGCGCCATTGTTGCGCGCGGGTGCGGCACTGTTGGAGGCATCCAGCGCCAGCCAGACCAGCGTGCCCGACACCAGCATCAGCCTCAGCATTTCGAAGCTCGCATCCGTGGCGTCTGCGCCGCTTGCGTGCCACGCGTCGTGTCCGAGGATCCAGGCTGATGCGCCAAACGCGAGCATCAGCGCAAGGCTGGCCGGGCGGCCAGACCGCTGCCGCACCGCGCTGGCCAGGAACCACAGCGCCAACGGCACGCTCAGCGCAGCGCAGACGCCGGCAATGGCCGCAGGAAGCACTCCCGATTCCGTTTCATATACGAAGATCAGCGCCAGCGCCGCCACGCCGGACAGGGCAATGCTGATCCACCGGCACGCAACGCCCAGTCCGGTTGCAATGCGCGATCCCTGCAGCAGGGGCGCGGTCAGGGCGAGCAGGGCGGCATAAGAGGCAGCTTGCAGCGCGCCCGGCGGCATCAGATCGGGCAGCGAACGGAACAACCCTTCGACCAGCGCGAAGGCCATGCCTGCTGCATAGAGCGCGTTGCGGGTGTGCGCCCACGCCACGCCGCACACTATCGCGCAGGCGATGGCGACGCCGGCGGTCAAGCCTGAGTGCAGGTTCTCGTAGCCGGCATGTCCGCCGTCGGCATTCAGCCCATAAGCGAGCGCGTAGGCCGGCCAGAAGCAGGCGCACAGCAGCAGACCAACTCCCGACCAGATGGTTGTCCGGAAGAAGCCGGGCTGGCTTGCGCGAAGGTGGCGAAAACGCCAGCGGGTGCGAAGAAACAATCCTTCCGTCAACTAGGAACCCATTGGTGATCATGCGCGAGGTCTTGCGCGTGGGCGGAGTTTACGACAGCTCCGCTTATCGCGCGGACGCCGATTCCTTCCAGCACGAGCTGCGTCGCCGTGTCCGACACGTCAGCCGCATAGACCGACATGCCGAGCGTCATTGCGGTCGCGACCACGGTGGCGGCCAGGTGCTGGCTGCCGGGACTTTGCAGGAGGCCGCCGATGAAACTGCCGCTCAGCGTCACGTACGAGACGGGAAATTCATGCAGGTGCTCCATGGCGCCAAATTGCTGCGACAGCCGCGCTACCCCGACCCGTCCGCCGGCGCCCATGACGATGTCGCAGAGCTGGCGCACATCGGCGCCTTGTTCGACAAGTCCCGCGGCGTCGACTTCCAGAATCAGCCGCGCTGACAGCGTGGGCCGGTCGTCGAGCATGCGTTCAAGACGCGCGAAGAAGGATCCTTGGGCAAGGGTGGCCAGCGATACCGGCACGGTGAGTGCGCCGTCATGAGTGAACAGCCAATCGAGGCCCAGACGGATCGCCTGGATATCGCATTCGGCGGACAGGCCCAGGCGCACGGCTGGCGGCATGAAGATCGAAGCAGGCACGGGATCGGTGCCGGAGGCATCGTGCAGCGTCAGGCAGGCCTCGTGGTGCAGCAGGGCGCCCGACAGGTCATGCAACGGCTGTGCCGTCAGTGAGAACCGGTGCTGCTCCAGCGCCGTCACCAATGCGTCGTGCCAACTGTATTCACCGATGCGGGTGCTGTCGGCGGCCTGGCTTGCCGGCGTGATCTGGTCGTCGTCCGCGCTTTCGGCGCACATCAGCGCATGATCCAGACGCGCGAGGATGTCGCTCATGTTGTCGCCCGGCGCGAACGCCGCCATGGCCAGCGCCCACCGGCACCATCCGTATTTGTCCATCGGCACGCGCAGCGACCGCAGCTCGCGCCGCACGCGTTCGGCCAGCACGCTGGCCTGCGGCGCCGAGGTGCGCGGCAGCAGCAGGGCGAAATCCGAGCCGCTGATCCGCGCGATCAGCGTGCCCGGACCGCCAAATTCCTGCACCAGCTTGCGCAGGCGGTCCGACGATGAGCGCAACCACTGGTCGGTGAAGGCGCGCGACAGGTGCCGGTTGATCTGAGCGAGGTCACGTTGGCGGAACATCAGCAGATGGCCGCCGGCCTCGTCGGATTTATCTGCCAGCGCAAGCCGGAACTGGTCGACAAAATGCTTGCGGTTCGACAGGCGAGAGATGGGGTCCCGGTAGATTTCGCTTTGCAGCGATTCGATGCGCGCATTCTGCTCCTCGACCGTGGCGGCGACACGGCGCTGCGCATCGACCAGCGCCTGGTCCACACCGGGCACTTCGCACGAACCGCTCAGTGGCGCATCGGCGCCGGGCGCCAGCGCGCGCACGCGTTCGCAGATGTCGCGCGACGTGCGGGCTTCGATCCAGCGCACGAGATTGGTGGCGAACAGCGCCCAGAATGCGGCCGCGGCCAGCACCAGACCCAGAACGCGGATGCCGCCTTGCCACAGCGTGTCGCGAGCCAGGCGGGCATCGGCCTGCACGGTAAGAGTGCCTTTGCCTTGTCCGCCAGGGATGACGAACGGCCGGGAAATGGCCGGTGCTTCCATGTTCAGCCAGCCGGCGCGCCAATCGCGCTCCCGGCCTGCGGCACCCGGTCCCGACCGGCGCTCCACACGCAGCGCGTTCCCTTCGTTCGTGATATTGACCAGCGAATACAGCCCCTGTCCGAACAGTTCCTCGGCAAGCGCGACCTGCTCGCTGTGGCTGCCGGAACTGTGCGACAAGGCCCAGGCGAGCGCGTTGGCGCCCGATTCGCTTTGCTGGGCGAGTTGCGTATTCAGATAGCGGTGCGCCGCCAGCATCCCGAGGGCCTGAGCGCCCAACAGGATAAAGCCGACCAGAAGGGCGGAGCATAAGAGCAGCCGGCGTAGTGTGGGCATGTAGTGGCGAATCCCTTCCTGGGCGTACGCGGATGAAAACCTGGATATCAAACGTGACACACGTTACGAAACGACAGCCAGCAACGGCGTCACGATACTGGGACCTGTCACAGAACGCACAGAATATTACGAAATGCTCGGTCGTATCCGACAAGGTGTGCAATTATTTCGCTCGTGAGAATTGGCCGTTTGAGAACTATTGAGACACTGCGTATTAATTTTTGGGGTTGCGGTGTCGTAGATGGGTCGAGGCGTGGCGAAAGGACCGGCCAGAGACCGCCAATTCGAGACCCCGCCATGACCGCTGCGAGCAACATAGGATCCGAAGAAAGTCAGGAGAAAGAGGCGCGTTGCCTCCGGAATGTGGCGTTTTTTTGCGAAAACAATGCATAATTTAAAATATGTTACAGCCCCCGGGCCCGAGATAGGGCCGCAACGCCGGGGGCGTTTGGATAGGGGGGCTCCGTGCGTGAGAGTTACCTGCTCGCACTGTGCCTGACGCTCGCGGGCGCACTTGCAGCGATCAGTCTGCTGTTCTTCCGCCGGGACCGCGCGCTGCGCCGCCGCCTGACGCGGGATGAACTGACCGGCCTCCTCAGCCAACAGGAGCTGCATCGTCGCGTGCGTACGTGGCTGGGCCAACCCCAGGGTACGACGCGCCGCGGCGCCTTTTTTCTCGTCAGTTTCGAACACTACGCGCAGATCAGCGCCATGCTGCGCGCCGGCGAAGACCAGGCATTGCTGGTGCAGGTGGCGGATCGCATCAGCCTGGTCGCACGCGCGCTTGGTGGGATGGCCGCGCGCTCCGGGGCCGATTCGTTCACCGTCTGTGTCCCCGGCGTGGACGAGGAGGGGGCTGCCCAGGTGTCCGCCAAGCTGCTGGCCGACCTGAGCGCGCCTTATGAACTGGGCGCTCGTCCCCTGATTGCCGTCTTCCGGATTGGCGCGGCGCTGTATCCCGCCCACGGCCGCAGTGTCGAGGAGTTGCAGCGCTGCGTGCAGGTGGCGATGGTGCCCCTCAAGGATCGGGGCGGCGAGGGCTGGAATCTCTTCGATTTCCGGCTGCTGGCGCGGCAGCGGGATCAGCAGGGCCTGGAAAATGACCTGAGGCTGGCGCTGACGACACCGGCCATGGAGCAGTTTGAACTCTATTACCAGCCGGTCTGCGACAGCGCGACCGGCGTGGTGCAGGGGTGCGAGGCGCTGCTGCGCTGGCATCACCCCGTGCTGGGCAGCGTGTCGCCCGCCGTGACGATCGAATTGGCCGAACGCAGCGGACTGATCGTGCCGCTGGGCGCCTGGATCCTGGAGCGCGCCTGCACGCAGGCGGCGCTATGGCCGACGGCCTGGCGCGTCCACGTGAACCTGTCGGTCAAGCAGATGAACGAGGACGGGCTGGTTCAGCTCGTGTCGGACGTGCTGGCGGCCACCCGGCTGTCGCCGCGCAAGCTGGTGCTGGAGATCACCGAATCCATCTTCATCCTGCACTACGAGCGGCACGTGAAGATCCTGAATACGCTGCGCGACATGGGCATCGGGGTGGCGCTGGATGACTTTGGTTGCGGCTATTCCAGCCTGAACCATCTGCGCCATCTGCCCATCGACTGGGTCAAGATCGACCGCAGCTTCATTTCCGCCCTGGAATCGGACGCTGGCAGCCGCGAGGTGGTCTCTGCCCTGTTCGGCCTGTGCCAGGCGATGCACCTGCCGGTCGTGGCCGAAGGCGTCGAAACCGAAGGGCAGCGAGAAATCCTGAAGTCGTTGGGATGCCGCGTGATGCAGGGCTTTCTGCTGGGGCGGCCGGCGCCCGCCGCCGAAATCCAGGCTTTGGCCGCGGCGGTGTCATAATCGGGGTTGCTTGTAAACCCCGACCTGTTGACTCCTTATGCCCGGCAATACCCTAGGTACTCTTTTTACCGTCACGAATTTCGGCGAATCCCACGGGCCGGCCATCGGTTGCGTCGTGGACGGCTGTCCTCCCGGGCTGGCCCTTGACGCGTCCGACATCCAGTTCGAATTGGATCGCCGCCGCCCGGGCACCTCGCGCCACGTGACGCAGCGCCAGGAAGCCGACCAGGTCGAGATCCTGTCCGGCGTCTATAACGGGGTCACCACCGGCACGCCCATCGGACTGCTGATCCGCAATACCGACGCGCGCAGCAAGGACTACTCCAACATCGAGGACACCTTCCGCCCGGGCCACGCCGATTTCGCCTACTGGCGCAAATTTGGCGTGCGCGACCCGCGCGGCGGCGGACGTTCCTCGGCCCGGCTGACGGCTCCCACCGTCGCGGCCGGCGCCATCGCCAAGAAGTGGCTGGCCGAGCATTACGGCGTCAAGGTGCGAGGCTACATGAGCCAGCTGGGGCCTGTCGCCATCCCGTTCGTTTCGTGGGATGAAGTGCCCAACAATCCCTTTTATGCGCCCAACGCCGAGGTCGTCCCCGAACTGGAAGCCTATATGGACCAGTTGCGCCGGGACGGCGATTCCATCGGCGCGCGCATTGAAGTCGTGGCAGAGAACCTGCCGGCAGGCTGGGGCGAACCCATCTACGACCGCCTGGACGCCGATATCGCCCACGTCATGATGGGCCTGAACGCGGTCAAGGGCGTTTCCATAGGCGCAGGCTTTGACTGCGTCACGCAGCGCGGCTCGGAACATGGCGACGAGATCACGCCCGAGGGCTTCCTGAGCAACCACGCCGGCGGCGTGCTGGGCGGCATTTCGACCGGCCAGCCCATCACCGTGTCGCTCGCGATCAAACCCACGTCGAGCATCCGCGTCGAGCGCCGCTCGGTCAACCGCGCCAATGAGCCGGTGATGGTGCAGACGCTGGGCCGCCACGACCCGTGCGTGGGCATCCGCGCCACGCCCATCGCCGAAGCCATGCTGGCGCTTGTGCTGATCGACCACGCGCTGCGCCATCGCGGCCAGTGCGGCGCGGCGCCCGTCTGATACGTTTTCCCGTAGTTGAAATGGCTTGGAGGCCGACATGAAACAGAAGCGTCATTTTCTGCGCAATGCCGGGGCCGTGCTGTCGCTGGCCGTGCTGGCCGGCTGCACCAGCATGAACACCACGCAGTCAGGCGCCGTGGGCGTTGACCGCAAGCAATACATGTCCACGATGGTGCCGGCGCAGGCGCTGGAACAGGAAGCAAACCAGCAGTACGCCGACATCCTGCAGGAGGCCAAGTCCGAGGGCCTGCTGGATCGCGACGCCAAGCAAGTGGCGCGCGTGCGCGAGATCTCGCAGCGCCTGATCGCGCAGGCCGGCGTGTTCCGTCCCGATGCGGCCAACTGGAAATGGGAAGTCCACGTGCTGTCCAGCGACGAGGTCAACGCCTGGTGCATGCCGGGCGGCAAGATCGCCGTCTACACCGGCCTGATTTCGCAGATCAAGCCGACTGACGATGAGCTGGCCGCGGTGCTGGGCCACGAAATCGCCCACGCGCTGCGTGAACATGCGCGCGAGCGCGTGTCCCAGCAGATGGCGACCAATCTGGGCTTGCAGGTGCTGTCCATTGCCACGGGGTCCAAGGCGGCGTCGGACCTGGGCGGAGAGTTGACCAGCGTGATGTTCACGTTGCCCAACAGCCGTACGCACGAGACCGAGGCGGACCGGATGGGCGTGGAACTGGCGGCCAGGGCGGGCTACGATCCGCGTGCTGCCGTGACGCTGTGGCAGAAGATGGGCGCGGCCAGCCAAGGCAGTGCCCCGCCCGAGATCTTGTCGACCCATCCGTCGGCCGCCTCGCGCATCAGTGACCTGCAATCGGCTTCGCAGAAAGTGATGCCGCTTTACGAACAGTCCAAGGGCCAGGCCGCGCGCTAAGACGGCATGGCCTAACGCTGACGACGCGGCCCGCGCGGCAATGCCTGCGCGGGCCGTTTTGCATGGTCCTTGCCCTGCGATGGGGCGTGTCTCGTTGCCCCGATCGCAGGCCGTTGCGATATCCCTTTGACTTACCCGCCGCTGGCCGTCTTGACGCCCTGGCCGCGCATGATCTCGATGCCCAGGCCATGCAGAATGCGCTGGGTCTCCGCGTCCGGCACGTCTTCCGCGTAAACCGCAATTCCCAGCGAACGGGCCGTTTCCAGCACCGACGCCGTCAACTGCTGGCTACCCGGACTCTGCGACATTCCGCCCACGAATCCCCCGCCCAATTTCACGTAAGACAGCGGCAGCGTGTGCAGTTGCGCCACCGCGCCGAATTGCTGCGCCAGGCGGCGCACGCCGATGTGTGCGCCAAATTCCGCCACGACACGCGCAAAGGCGGTGATCTGCTCGTGGCATTCCACCAGCCCGTGCGCGTCGATTTCCACGTACAGACGGCGCGCCAGCGGACGGTTTTCGGTCAGCAGCAACGCCAGTTGGCGCAGGAACTTCTGGCCGCGCAACGAGGGCAGCGCCACGCGCACGGCAAGTTCGCCCGAATGGCTGGCCAGCCATTCCAGGCCAAGCCGCACGGATTCCAGATCGCATTCCGCCACCAGGTCCAGCCGCACCGCCGGCGGGATGAAGAGCGTGGCGGGGATCGGTTCCTGGTCGGGCGCGGTGCGCAGCATCAGCATGGCTTCGGTGCGCACGGTGTGCCCATCCAGCGCCAGCAAGGGTTCGGTGGACAGTTCGAACTGCCGGTTCTCCAGCGCCGTCTGGATGGCGTCCTTCCAGGCGCGTTCGCCCGCTTCCGACGGCGACTGCATGTCGGTGGCGCCCGCGATCACGACCTGGTCGTTGCCGGCGCTTTCGGCGCGCATCAGGCCAAAGTCCAGGCGGGCCAGCACGGCGCCGGCCTGGCTGCCGTGGCCGTAATCGGTCATGGCCTGCGCCCACCGGCAAAGATGGCCCTCGCCGACTGGAATGCGCGAGGCATGCAGATCCGCGCGCACCTGCTCGGCCACCATCATGGCCTGCGGCGCCGCGCAGCCTGGCAGCAGCAGTGCAAAGTCCGAACCATTCAGCCGCGCCAGCATGGGGGCGGCGACGTGCATGCGCTTGAGCGTGCCCTGGATGCGTTCGCACGCGGTGCGCAGCCACTGGTCGATGAATTCGCGCGGCATGTGGCGGTTCAGGTCGGCCAGATCGCGCTGGCGGAACACCAGCACGTGCCCGCCGTCGATCCGCGACGTTCCCGCCGCGGGCCGGGTTTCCAGCGCACGGCGGAACTCGTTGACGAAGTATTTGCGGTTGGGCAGGCCGGTGACCGGGTCCTGGTTCAGCTCCAGTTCCAGCGATTCGATCTTTGCGTTCTGTTCTTCGACGCTGGCATGGATGCGTTCGCGGGTCTGATTCAGCGCCTGCACCACGCCGGACAACTCCGGCACGCGCGCCTCGACCTGCTCGCCGGGCGCGTCGCGGCCGATGCCGCGGACGTGGTCGCTGATCTCGCGCAGGAGGCGGTTCTTGATCCATCCGACCAGCACGAAGGCAAACATGGCCCACAGGATGCCCGCGCCCACGACCAGCGCGATCATCTTCAGGCTGCTGCGCCACAAGGCTTCCCAGGCGTAGGCATCGTTGGCGATCAAGGTGACTTCACCGATCTGCCGCCAGCCGTCGCTGACCGCGTGGCTGGCCGCCTGGCTATCCAGCGGCGCCAGCGCCTGGAACCACGCCGGCACGGACGCGGCGGTGGCCGTCGACTTGCGTTCGATCAGGACCTTGCCGTCGGGATCCGTCAGGCGCACCAGCGAGAAGTGCCCGCCGTCGTATAGCGCCGAGACCAGCAGTTCCTGCACGACCGGATCGTTGTTCGCCGGTTGCGACAGGGACAGGGCCAGGGAGACGGCCGCGTCGGTGCTTTGCACCTGAAGCTGGCCGGACAGGTACTCGCGCGCCGAATTGACGCTGAGCGCCAGCGTCCCCAGCAAAATCACGCTGATGGCGAGGGTCACACTGAGCAGTAGCTGACGAAGTATGGACATAGTCTTGTTTCCGGACATCAGGGGCGGATGCCTTCCCGTTCCATGCGTTGAAGTAGGTCGCGCCAGCGGCTAAGGCGGTCGACGGGCGCGGCCGCCTTGCCGTCCACGTAGACGCCGTCGGCGTTGAAACTGAAAACCGGCGTCAGGTCGCGCCGCTGCGTGGCCGGCAGGATGGTTGAGATCAGGCTGTCCAGCACCAGCGGGACGGCATTCGGGGTTTCGTAATAGCCCAGCACCATGTGGGCCACCTGGCTGCTGCTGGCCGCGCCGCCGATGCGGGCGCGCACGTAGATGAAGCGCAGCTTGTTGGCCGGCACGCCCATCGAGAGCAGGGTGAAATACTTGCCGATGACATAGTCTTCGCAATCGCCGGCGCCTTTGCCCAGCGACTCGAGCGGCGTGGCCCAGTAATCGGCTTGCTTCCAGATGATGGAATCCTCGCCGGAGAGCAGGGCGCGGTTCCAGAAATCGTTGGCGACGGTGAGACGGTCGCGGTCGGTTGCGGGGGCCGGGCTGCGCAGCAGTTGCAGCCAGTTGTCGACCGACCGCGCGCCCTTGGCGCCGTAGCGGCTGGCCGACAGCTTCTGCAGCTTGACGGCATCGACTTCGATCGCAAAGCTGCCGCCCCACCAGCAGGCAAGGCCAAGCAGCGCCAGGCTGATGGCCCGTTTCAGTCGAAGCGGGCGGCGGCCAGGCATGAATCAGGGGGCGCGTGATGTCGCAGCATGTCGCTGCAGTTCTCCCGGGCGGTCATGCTCGGATCAGCTGTGCTTTGCCTGTCCGGCGGCCTTCATGCGCGTCCGGTCCGAGGCCTCCTTGGACAGATTCTTGATGTAGCCATCGAAGGTTTCGCCGTGCGTTGCCTTACGGACTTCTTCGCCGACTTGGCAGGCCCACTTTTCGCCGCCCACGATCAGCGCGGATTGCGTGATCAGGTCGGCATAGGAAGAGCGCAGGACAAACGCGATGCTTTTTTCGTAGTCGCCGCCGTCGCGCTCAAGCTTGGTGGCGATCTGCCAGTTTGAGACGGCGTTGATGAGCACGGCGTTCAGATGATCGAAATGCGTCCGGTAGAACGGATTGCGCGGCAGCTTGATGAGAGCCTCGAAAAAGCCCTGGTTGATCTCGTCGTCCGGGACGTCCTTGTCGCGGTCGATGAGATCGTCCCAGAGATGCGCAATGCGGCACACCATGTCCACGTAATCAGCCGCGGCGGTGTTTCCTTTGAACCAGGCAAGTAACTGGTCGCGTTCAAAAAAATGCTTGGGCATGGGATACGGGAAAAAGGCCGCGCTCCGGCCCGCAAAGGCCGGAGCGCGTGGCGCGTGGGTCAATTGTGATCGACGATCAGTTTACCCTTGTTCATCAGGTCGTTGATGACTTGGGCGCTGGTCAGCGAACCACCGTTGGTGAGGTCCACGTTCTCCAGAATGATCTTCTGGTCGACGTTGTGGGCGAGGTCGCCATTGGTGCTCACATTGATGACCGTGTTGCTGCCGTCCTTCTTGACCTCCAGATAGTTGGTCAGGGGGTTGGACTGCTCGTTCTGCAGCAGGTCGCGCAGGTCCAGCACGTCGCCGTTGTTGGCGGGCGTGGCCGTCGAGAAATCCTTGATCCGGTCGACGGCGGGTGCAGCTGCCGTGCCCTGATCATTGAGTTCCCAGCGGAAGGTGTCGCTGCCCGCGCCACCGATGAGCGTGTCGTTGCCCTTGCCGCCGACCAGGATGTCATTGCCCGTGCCGCCGTAAAGGGTGTCGTTGCCCTCGCCACCGTGCAGGTAGTCATTGCCGCCCTGACCGAAGAGGGTATCGTCGCCCTTGCCGCCGTACAGGAAGTCGTCTCCGCCGCGCGTGTCGCCAGCCTTGTCGAACTCGGCGCTGTGCTGCTGCAGGTAGTTGTAGAGCTCCAGGGAGGTCGGCGCGACGCCACCCTTCTGCGCCGTCATGAAGTCCACCAGCGCCTGCCAGCCTTGGCCGTTATGGCTGCCCGCGGCATTGCCGGTCCACGACAGATGATCGGTGTTGATGGTGTCGCCGAAGATGATGTCGTTGCCATCGCCGCCATGGATCGTGTCGCCGGATACCGGCGCCGGGTCCGTCGTCGTCTGGCCGCCTTGCAGCGCGGCGTTCAGCTCGTTCGCGCTGTTGACGATCTGGGGCTGACCCACCGTGCCGTTGACCGTGTACTCCGTGGAGTTGCAGCCGCTGCCTTCAGTGACCTTCGTCGACCCCTGGCCCGTGGCGTTGGTATTGTCAAAGAACCGCAGGTAGTCGCTGTTGACCCCCGTGCCGATGCCAATGCCGTACATCACGACCTTGTTGCCGCCCACCAGCACGCCGGATCCATCCACCAGCGGCTTGGCCGCATCGACGGCCTGCTGCAATGCGCCGCTGCTTTGGTTGCCGCTGGGGCCGTAGACGTTGGGATTGCCGTCCGTCAGGAAGAACGTCAGGTTCTGGTAGTTGTGGTCCGCGTCCTTGCCGCCCGAAACCTGCGAGTTGAACCAGCTCACGGCCTTGTTGAACGCGTCCTGGTAGTTGGTGTTGCCATCCGCCCTCAGACCGTCGATGGCGTCGAGCAACTGCTGGATATTGGACTTGCTCAGGTTGTTGATGGTGACGCCGTTCTGAGCCTTGTCCGAGAACGGAATCAGGCGGACGTTCACAACGCCATCGTGATTCGACAACTGGTTGGCCAGCGCCGTCAGCGAGCTCTTGAGCAGGTCGATGCGCGTCTGGTTGGTGTTGCCGATCTTGTCCTTC
Source organism: Achromobacter sp. UBA5777 (assembly GCF_002418565.1). Taxonomy (NCBI): domain Bacteria; kingdom Pseudomonadati; phylum Pseudomonadota; class Betaproteobacteria; order Burkholderiales; family Alcaligenaceae; genus Achromobacter; species Achromobacter sp. UBA5777. The sequence goes on from NZ_DIEJ01000227.1 coordinate 18,442, forward strand.
ATGCTGCCGGACACGTCGACGATGAGCGAGATGTTGTAGTTCTTGCCCGGCTCCACCGCCGTCACCGAACCGCCACGGTCGCCAACCAGGATGTCGTTGCCGCCACCGCCGTTGATGTCCGTGTTGGCCGTGTTGTTGCCCACCGCCAGCTTGTCGGTGGACAGCGTGAAGGTGTGCTCGGCCGAGGTGTTTTGTCCGCCGTTCGCGGTGCCGCCGGCGTCACGGACCGAGAAGTCGAACGTGGCATCGCCGCCCGCGGTGGACGGGGTGAAGACCAGCTTGCCCGACTGGATGTCGGCGACCGAGATCACCTGGCCCGCCGTCACCGGTTGGCCGCCAAGGGTCAGCGTGCCTTCGCCGGCGCCCGGGATGCGGGTGATGACCACGCTCTGGAAGCTGTCGTTCTCCACGCCGTCGTTGAACGGGAAGTCGGACACCTTGAGCGTGTACGCAGCGTTGATGTTCGAGTGCGCTGCCGAATCGCCCGAAATCGGGGCATCGTTCGTGCCGATGATGGTGACGTTGACCGGCTTGGTCGCGGTGCCATCCTGGGACACGACCGAGAAGGTTTCGGTCAGTTGCTGTCCAGCCTTCAGGTTCTGAACGGCGGCCAGCGCGTTGTTGAGCTGGTAGGTCCAGTTGCCGTTGACGTCCACCGTGAAGGTGCCGTACTTGCCCGCCACCGCCGCCTGAGCTTGCATGAAGCTCTGGCCGGCATCGGGGTCGGTCACGGTCAGCTTGCCGCTCGCAAACACCGGGGAGTCTTCGTAGACCGTGCCCGAGCCTGCACCACCGATCGTGGCGGCGTCGTTATTGCCCGTGACGGTGATCGTCAGCAGGGCCTGGCTGGTGCCGCCTTCGCCGTCGGAAACGGTGTACCAGATCGACGTCTGGGCGGTCTGGCCCGCGCCGAGGGACTGGAAGTCGTTGCCCGGGTTGAACGTGTAGGTGCCGTCGGCGTTGATGATGAACGTGCCGCCATTCAGGCCGGCAATCGACTTGCCCACGCTGTTGGCATTGCCACCCACCGCGGAGACCTGCAGCGTGTCGCCATCAGGATCCACGTCGTTGGCGAGCACGCCCTTCTTGACGTCCGTCACCTTCAACGTCGTATCTTCGTCCGTGGTGCCCTGGTCGTTCTGCGCTTGGGGCAGCGGATTCGTGATGTTCCACTTGAAGGTCTGGGTCGTCGTCAGGCCGGCCTTGTCGGTCGCGGTGACGGTGATCGTATGCACGCCGGTGCCGCCCAGTTGCGACGCCGAGTGATCGATCTTGCCGCTGATGATGCCGGTGTTCGCATCGATCGTAAGACCCTTCGGCAGGCCGGACGCACTGAACGTCAGCTTGTCGCCGGTCGCCAGGTCCACGTCCTTGAAGTGGCCGGACAGGTCCAGGCTCAGGACCGTTTCCGAATCGACGCCAGTCTTGTCGGAGATGACGGTCGAGGTGGGACCCGAGTTCGTGCCCGTGACGGTCACGGTCAGCGTTGCCGTCGAGAGGCCGCCTTCACCGTCCGAGACGGTGTAGGAGATGGACGTGGTGGCGCTGGCGCCATTTGCCAGGTGCTGGAATGCCGTGCCCGGGTTGAACGAGTACGAACCGTCGGCGTTCAGCGTGAAGGTGCCGCCGTTGGAACCGGTGATGGACTTTCCGACGCTGGCCGCCTGGCCGTTGACGGCCGAGACGTGCAGCGTGTCGCCGTCAGGATCGGTGTCGTTGGACAGGACGCCGTGCGCGGCATCGGCAGAGAGGCCGACGCCTTGCTTGGTGCTGCCCGTGTCGTTGACCGCGGTCGGGGCCGGGTTCTTCACGTCCCACGAGAAGTCCTGCGAGACCGAAGCGCCAGACTTGTCGGTCGCGGTGATGGTGACGGCGTAGACGCCGTGATCGCCACCTTGCGAGGCCGACTTGTCGAGCGTGCCGGTAATGATGCCCGTCTTCGGATCGATGGTCAGGCCGGGCGGCAGGCCCTTGGCCGAGTACGTCAGCACGTCGCCAGCGTCCACGTCCGAGAACTGGCCGGAAACGTTGACCGGGGTGATGGCCTGGCCGTCGTTGTTTGCCTGGTCATCCAGGGTGACGCCCGGGGTGAGGATCGGGGTGTCGTTAGTGCCGGTGATCGTGACCGTGAGGGTCGCGGTCGAGGTGCCGCCTTCGCCGTCGGAGACGGTGTAGGTGATCGACGACGTAGCGGTTTGGCCAGCGCCCAGGTTGTTGAACGTCGAGCCGGGGTTGAAGCTGTACGAACCGTCGGCGTTCAGCGTGAAGGTGCCGCCGTTGGTGCCGGTGATCGCTGCGCCCACGTTGGTCGACTGACCGTTAACGGCCGAGACGTGCAGCGTATCGCCGTCCGGATCGGTGTCATTGGACAGCACGCCGTGCGCGGCATCGGCAGTCAGGCTGACGCCTTGGTTGGTGTTGCCGGAGTCGTTGACCGCGGTCGGCGCGGGGTTCTTCACATCCCACGAGAAGTCTTGCGAGACCGAGGCGCCAGACTTGTCGGTTGCGGTGATGGTGACAGCGTAGACGCCGTGGTCACCCCCTTGCGAAGCCGACTTGTCGAGCGTACCCGAGATGATGCCGGTCTTCGGATCGATGGTCAGGCCCGGGGGCAGGCCGGTGGCCGAGTACGTCAGCACATCGCCCGTGTCCACATCCGAGAACTGACCGGAGATGTCGACCGGGGTGATGGCCTGGCCGTCATTGCCGGACTGGTCATCAAGCGTCACGCCCGGAGTCAGGATCGGGGTGTCGTTCGTGCCGGTGATCGTGACCGTCAAGGTCGCGGTCGAGGTGCCGCCTTCGCCGTCCGAGACGGTGTAGGTGATCGAGGACGAGGCGGTCTGGCCGGCGCCCAGGTTGTTGAAGGTCGAACCAGGGTTGAACGAGTAGGAGCCGTCGGCGTTCAGGGTGAACGTGCCGCCGTTGGAACCGGTGATCGCTGCGCCCACGTTGGTCGACTGGCCGTTGACGGCCGAGACGTGCAGCGTGTCGCCGTCCGGATCGGTGTCGTTGGACAGCACGCCGTTCTGGGCGTTGACCGTCAGGTTGACGTTTTGACCCGTGGCGCCTTCGTCAGCGACTGCCGTCGGAGCCGGGTTCTTGACGTCCCACGAGAAGTCTTGCGACACCGAAGCGCCGGCCTTGTCGGTCGCGGTGATGGTGACGGCATAGACGCCGTGATCGCCACCTTGCGAGGCCGACTTGTCGAGCGTGCCGCTGATGATGCCCGTCTTCGGATCGATGGTCAGGCCCGGGGGCAGACCCGTGGCCGAGTACGTCAGCACATCGCCAGCGTCCACATCCGAGAACTGC